>WGAY01000001.1 GCA_015494585.1 Candidatus Omnitrophota bacterium
AAAACCGCAAGCCCCTGTATGATACCAAGCAGCACTGCATGACGTATGGAAAACACAGACCTACCGGATGGACTCCCCAGGAATCTACTGGACAGCAGAGCCAGTCCCATCGCAAATAGTATCCCTGCCGTTGTTCTAGGTTGACCTGAAAACAGGTCTGCCCATCCCTCCAGGGACAGCCCCAATATTCCGGTTATAAGGGTAACGACCCCAATATTCAGGATAAATCGCCAGGCCTTTTTATCCTTCTCTGTTGCCCTTTTTATCAGGTCTATTATCTCTGATCTAAAGAAAAATAGCAGGGCCAGAAGCGTACCGAAGTGCAGGCCAGTAAAAAAACAAAGCCTGTCAAAGTTCTCTGGAGGCATAAGCCAATGAGACAAAAATACAAGGTGGGCAGAACTACTCACAGGCAGAAACTCTGTCATTCCCTGGACAAAACCCCATAATAATTGTTCCGACATATATGTAAACACCCTCACACTCCTTTCTCCATCAGGTAATTCCACAACAGAACAGACCAGGTCTCATACTCACATCCTTCAAGATTGGAACCTATCTCTACAAAGGCAAGCGAGGAAATCGCATCTTCTTCTCTTAATTGCCTCTGCTCGCCAGGTTCAAGTACTACCCTCAACACTAAGCCATAATGGACAAATCCAACCGGGTTATCGTCATCATTGAGAAACCCGCGAATAGAAAATCTATTCTCTTCGAGTGACAGACCCAATTCCTCTCTTATTTCCCGAACTGCCGTCTTAAAAACAATCGCACTAATATCACCATCGTTATCCGCAGGGTTTACGTGTCCACCAAACCCAATAGAACACAGACTGTGCAGACGCTGTTCCCTGCCCTTTGGAGTGCGGCGATAAGACAAGACCTTACCGTCATTCAACAGGTATATATACGGTATCAATTGCTTGTAATCCTGCGAGATCTCTGCTTCCTGACGCAATATAAACTCTGCATTTTTTAGTATCTCCTCCCACAATTCCTCATTAAAATCTATCACACCATTTACAGGGGGAACAATCTTACGAGGGAAACAGAGCACATACTCACTCATTTGCCCACCTCAATATATCATTAACCGAACGCTTGGGTACGTGCAGAACATCGCTATCGTCCAGATAATAACGAATATTACCATTCTGCACAGGTTCTACAACCGGCTCCTCGTCAGGATAACCCAAGGCAACCATGCAATGCAGCTGCCATGTAGCAGGTGCATCAAGCAAGGCCTTTAACTCGTCCTTCTCAATCGCCCCTAACCAGCATCCACCCAAACCATTATCAACTGCCGCCAATAGCAAGGTCTGAACCGCCGCACCCACATCATAAGCCGCAAAAGGAGAATTGGAGACAGTCGTATCGTGAAATACAGCTATAAATGCGGCTGGTTCCCTACCAGGTACAGGATTACGTCTGGGTCGTACATAGCCCGCCCATTTTACGTACTTCATCACTTCTTTTACCCTATCAGGGCTATTGACAGCAATATACCTGACCGGCTGCAGATTGGCAGCCGAGGGAGCAAGACTGGCACAATCAACCAATTTCATAATTAGAGAGGAATCTATTACACCCGGCTTATACTTCCGTATAGATCGTCTCTTGCGAAAGATATCCATAACCAAGACCCCCTTTTACTGTTATTAATCCCGGATCATGCATTTTAGATAATTCAAATCTCAAAAGTCAAAACTACAACTTAAAACCTTAAATCTTATGCTTCCTTATCCATCCTTCGTTCTTTTCAAAAAGTCTTGGTCCCCTCTATTACTTCCCAGCGCCCGAGCTTGTCATAGCGGCCCAACAATAGGTCAATGCGCCCTAAGAGCCGTGAATAGGCCTCGAGGAGTACTGTCACAAACAAAGGCCATATATCAGCAGGCCGTTGCCTTGCCATCTCGTATACTATCCTGAACAACAAAGAAATGTTAAATGTACTACCCCTATAACCCAACTTCCTCTCTAGCAACTTATGCCCGATATATATCCTCTTCCTCTGCCTTATAAACTCTCCAATACCCTCCGGACCCTTATTGTTTACAATAGCATCAGAGACATAGACTATCTTCAACCCCCTTCGTCCTATTTCCCATTCAATATAGGCCTCATCGACCAGAATGTCCTCTGGCATAGCATTAAATACCTTTCTAAAGGCAATCATCTCTCCAGTCTTTGGATAAATTAAACTCACCCTGTGCTTCATCTCCCACAAGACATGAACAATCCTTCCGATCAATCTGGACCTATCATCGACTGGTATAGGATGTGAGGCAGTCATCCCTACGCCCTCATCCTGAAACGGGATAAGCATCTTGCATAGACAATCCCTATTTGCCAGGACGACATCAGCACTTACCATCACACATATCGCATTCCCAGGGACATTATTCAGGAATTCATTGATAGCGCTGGCCTTGCCTAGTCTCTCTTTTTGGGCAATCAATACAACCCTACTATCCCTTTTCGCCACCTCGCTCACAAGCTCATTAGTCTTATCTGTAGAACCAGAAGAGACGACAAAAACCCTCATATCATCTATACAGGACAACTCCTGTGAAAGGATGCTCTCAAGATTCTTCAGAATAATCTTCTCTTCATTATAGGCAAAGACCCCTACATATACCACCATATCAGCTGGCCTTCTCCAATTCTGTCTTCTTTACCCTAAAATAATCACTACTGTACATACCACTCCATCTCTTGCGCAGAGGAGCAAATAGCTTCTCCCCTATAGGAACCAAATTCCTGAATGGGGAATAAAAGAGTCTCAGCCTGACAAGGGACAAGAACATCAATATTCCGGTCTTTAATACCCTTACTTTGGAACCACTCTGGTTATACCATAGAATAGGAAGCTCTATCAATTCATAGCCAAGACGTCTGGCTATATATAGCAGGTTCACATCAAAGGACATATCCGCGATAAACAACTGAGATTTTATATTTTCAAATAATCGCCGATGGAGTATCTTTGCCGCACATTGAGTATCTTTTAACCCCAAACCAAATAATATATTTACAAGAAAATTATACACCCTGCTAGCAAGTACACGTCCAACTGGCAGGGGAGGATCCACTATACTCGAGGAAAGCCACCTTGAACCCAATACAATCGCCCTTCTCTTTTCAATTACCACACGATAGAGTTTATACAATTCATTTGGAACAACACTGTCATCCGCATCTATATAGGCCAGGAAATCACCATCCGCCGCAGATAGCCCCTCAATCAAGGCCCCGCCTTTGCCTATGGGATACTGAAAAACCAAGAGTTTTACCTTTGAATGGTATCTAGTCTGCACATTTTTAACGATATCCTCTGTACGATCTATGGAGTTGTTGACCACTACAATTAGTTCCCACTTTAACCCATTTTCGTGGATAAATTTCAGATAATCATTTAATAAAAAACCAATTCGCTTCTCCTCATTATATGCAGGAATAACTATTGACAGCTTCATCTAGCCTTCTTTGCCTTCCTGCCCTTGCTAAGGCCAAAGGCCTTATGTAGGGCATTTACCGCCTTCTTCCCATCCTTATCCTTTATGATACAGGAAATACTTATCTCCGAAGTGCTTATCATATCTATATTTATCTTATTTTTCGCCAGCACATCAAACATAGTAGCCGCAACGCCAGGATAATTCCTCATTCCAACCCCTACAATAGATACCCTACAAATGTTTTCATCTGTAATGACGTCTTTGGCCTTTATCTGTTTAACCACCTTCGCAAGGATATCGATTGACCTCTTGAGATCGGCCTTGTCTACAGTAAATGAAATATCGGTCTTTCCCTCGGAACTGACATTCTGTACTATAACATCAACACTTATACCTGCCTTTGACAACTCCTTAAAAATCTTTGCGGCAATACCAGGCCTATCTGGCACACCGCATACAGTTATCTTTGCCTCACTCCTATCAAGACTTACTCCTCTGACTACCGCTCCCTCCATTCCTTCGACCTCCTCAGTAATCAATGTTCCAGGTTTGTTGCTAAGACTACTCCTGACCACTATGGGCACGCAAAACTTCTTACCCACCTCAATCGAACGCGCCTGCATAACCTGTGCACCCAGAGATGCCATCTCTAACATCTCATCATAGGTAATGACATCGAGTTTCCGGGCATCCTTCACTATCCTAGGGTCTGCCGTATATATACCCTCCACATCCGTGAATATCTCGCACAGGTCTGCATTCAACGCCTTCGCAAGGGCAACCGCCGTCAGGTCCGAACCACCCCTTCCAAGGGTAGCAATATCTCCCTCGGGTGAGAGTCCCTGAAAACCTGCTACGATAACCACATTCCCCTTCTTTATCTCTTCTTTTATCCTCTTAGGGATAATCTTCACTATCTTGGCCCTGGTATGGTCCTTATCGGTATATATGCCGCTCTGCGGACCAGTCAACGCTACCGCTGGTATCTTCAGTCTATGCAATGCCATCGTCAAAAGAGAGGAAGAGGCCTGTTCACCTGTAGCCATAAGCATATCCATCTCCCTCGGACTGGGAGAAGGGTTTATGGTATGGGCCAGCTCAACAAGCTCATCTGTTGTGTCACCCAAGGCAGAGACCACCACTACAAGAGAATATCCCTTCTTATAATAACTGGCTATACGCCTGGCCACATTGCGAATCCTGTCAACATTGGCAACAGAACTTCCACCGAATTTCTGGACAATCAATCCCTTCCTCGCCATATATTAACCCTCCTAATGAAAAGACAGACCACCATATACCATAAAGGATTATATAGAGATAACCGCGAAAGGGCAACAATTTTAACCAATAAACCGTAAACAATAAAGAATAAAAAAGGGAGGCAGAACAACTGCCTCCCTGAATATCGGCTAGGGGACGCCTCCCTATTAATACATATCGCCGTAACCACCAGGCATACCACCAGGAGCTGGGGCCTTCTCCTTTTCAGGCTTTTCAACCACCATGGCCTCGGTGGTAAGCATCAGACTGGCAATGCTGGATGCATTCTGAAGCGCAGAACGAGTTACCTTTGCAGGGTCAATTACGCCGGCCTCAAACATATCAACAAACTCCTCCGTTGCAACATTGAAACCTTCAGAGGCCTTCTTTGCCTCTTTTACCTTCTGCACTATTACAGAGGCCTCAAGCCCTGCGTTGGTAAGCAGCTGCCTAAGAGGAAACTCTATTGCCCTCTTTACAATCTCAACACCTGTCTTTATGTCACCCTCTACCTTCAGGCCATCCAGGACCTTCTGGCACCTTATCAGGGCAACGCCTCCACCAGGGACAATGCCTTCCTCCACAGCAGCGCGAGTTGCGTGCAGGGCATCCTCAACGCGGGCCTTCTTTTCCTTCATCTCTGTCTCAGTAGCCGCACCTACATTTATAACCGCAACTCCACCAGCGAGCTTTGCAAGCCTCTCCTGGAGCTTCTCTCTATCATAGTCTGAATCGGTCTCCTCTATCTGTTTCTTAATCTGATTTATCCTGGCCTTGATGTCATCTGCCTTGCCAGCACCCTCGACAATTGTAGTCTCTTCCTTGGTAATCCTTACTCTCTTGGCACGACCCAGGTCGGTTATATCCACATTTTCAAGTTTTATTCCCAGGTCTTCAGTTATTGCCCTCCCGCCGGTCAGGATAGCTATATCCTGAAGCATTGCCTTCCGTCTATCTCCGTAGCCTGGGGCCTTTACTGCACAGCACTGGAAGGTACCACGCAGTTTGTTAACAACCAGTGTAGCCAAGGCCTCTCCCTCAACATCCTCGGCCACAATCAAAAGTGGCTTACCAGACCTGGCTACTTTTTCAAGCAAAGGAAGAAGGTCCTTTAGATTGGCTATCTTCTTCTCATGGATAAGGATGTATGGATCATCGAGAACACACTCCATTCTCTCAGCATCCGTCACAAAATACGGAGAAAGGTATCCCTGATCAAACTGCATACCCTCAACAACATCAAGGGTAGTAGCCATAGACTTTGCCTCTTCCACAGTGATAACGCCATCCTTACCTACCTTCTCCATAGCATCGGCAATCAAGGAACCAATATTGCTATCACTGTTAGCGGCAATCGTTGCAACCTGGGCAACCTCAGTCTTGTCCTTGACAGGCTTGGATATCTTTTTAATCTCTTCGACAATGGCCTCGACAGCCATATCAATACCCTTCTTTATCTCCATCGGATTTGCCCCTGCCGTAACATTTTTAAGTCCCTCTCGATAGATGGCCTCGGCAAGGACAGTTGCAGTAGTCGTACCGTCACCAGCGATATCAGAGGTCTTCTCTGCCACCTCCTTTACCATCTGTGCACCAAGGTTCTCAAAAGGATCCTCCAGTTCTATCTCCTTTGCCACTGTAACTCCATCCTTGGTCACTGTAGGAGAACCAAACTTCTTATCGATTACAACATTCCTTCCTTTAGGACCAAGAGTAACCTTCACCGCAGCAGCGAGTTTCTCAACTCCCGATAATATAGTTCTTCTTGCATCTTCATTAAATTTCAGTTCTTTTGCCATATCTACACCTCCTTGGTTGATTAGTCCTCAACGATAGCCAAGACATCATCTTCTCTGAGGATCAAATATTCATCGCCATCCTTAGACCTGACCTCTGTGCCAGCATACTTGCTGAATACCACAATGTCACCTTCTTTTACCTCCAGCGGCTTGACCTCTCCATTATCCAGTAGTTTGCCCTTGCCAACCGCTATTACCTTGCCCTGTTGAGGCCTTTCCTTCGCAGTATCAGGCAGAACTATACCGCCCTTCGTCTTTTCCTCGGCCTCAAGGACCTCTACCAAAATCCTGTCACCTAAGGGTCTGAACTTCATATAACCACCTCCTTGTTTTTAACTAACTGATAACTCTTCCTAACTCGATTTACCAACAAAACCAGCTGCCACCCAGTACTAGATGAATCTATCACTCCAGCCTTTTGTTTGCTAATTTTATAAAAAGCAAAAACAAAAGTCAAGTATTTTTGCAAAAAAGAGAGGTAACTGCTAAAAATAAAGGAAGTCCCCTAGGCCAGACGCAAGTAGATGCCCTTCTGATACTTAGAATTGTACTCAAAGCTAGGGAAATCTCTGAAAAACTCCTTTACCACTTCAAAGGAAATATCTTTAGCCGGATGAGAGGTACCGTAAATCCTCCGGTGGACCTCGTCTATAACACGAAATCCCTCATTTGTAAAATCTACTATAGCCAGAATAGCCCCTGGGGCAAGCACGCGTTTTATTTCAGACAATATAATATCTGGTTGGTCTATATGGTGCCAGGCATTGAAGGATACAACGCAATTAATCGAAGCGTCTGGAAGGGGAAGGCTCTCAGCCTGGCTACAGATGAACCTTACCCTATCCGGTCTGCCATAGGCCTCCAAAAATGCGCGGGCAAAGGCAATCGCCTCTCTATCGATGTCAAGCGCAATCACTTCCTCGCTTATACGCGACAACAGCGCTGTAAAATATCCCTTTCCTGAACCCAGCTCGAGTATAGGAGATGGAATACTTTCAAGCCATTCTAGAAATCGCTGCCTCTCAAGAAGGATATCATAGCCATATTCTTTATAAAATGCATCCCTTTCCTGAAAATATTGCATTACCGCATCTTTAGAGAACAATCTCTCCTCCACAACCTACCACCTCGCATCTTCCTTCAAATACTGAGCTAATCCCGCATATAGCCGCTGGTCTCGTACAATGCATTGGATAAACGGAGTCGATCCCCATATCATTCATATACCTGCCCACCTCAAGCCCTTCCTCAAAAGACCTTATATGCAATCCACCAATAACCGCCTTCACCTTATCTATACCCGTAACCTTTTTGACATGACAAATAATATTCATTATCCCCCTATGGGAACACCCACTTATAACAACCAATCCCTCTTCATGTTCGAGACAAAGGTATACTTCATCTTCGAATGTATCTACTTCCCCATCCTCATTAAGGAGATGCGACCTCAAGGAAAGCGGATAACCATAATCCGGGGCCGAAGGAATAACCCAAATTCCAGGGCCTACTCTCCTCTCCCTAAAAGATAGGTCCAAGGTAACGGCATCACAAAGACGGTCCTGTAATTCTACAGGTATCCCTATATAAGAGCGACTGCCCTTAGCGGCCCTATATTTTGCGCGGGTCACCCTACTGCTGGCATATAGGGAGGTCGCTTTCCCCAGAGATTCAACCACCGCCAGAAGCCCACCCGTGTGGTCGTAATGGCTATGGGAAATGACAACAAAATCAATAGATCCAATATCTTCCAGACCAATGACACCCGCATTTCTCAGAAAGCTATCTCTGCTCTGGCCTAAGTCAAACAAAAACCTCCTGCCCCTATATTCACCATATAGACTTAATCCATGCTCGGCAACGAGACCCTTAGAAAATACGATATTATCTACCAATACAACCAGGCGCATAAATTCTACCAGACCTATCAGGGACCTATTACACGAGTTGATAGGCCTTCAAGACCTTTTTCAACTTCTCCTGATTCTCCTTGGCCATCTCATATAAAGGCAGTCTCAATTCAGGAGAAATCATCCCCATCATCCCCATTGCCGTCTTAACCGGAATAGGATTGGTCTCTATAAACATCGCCTTTACCAGGGGCATTAGATCAAAATAGATGTCCCTGGCCCTCTCAATTTCCTTATTATTCCAGGCACTTATCATCTCTCTGACCTTATCAGGCATTATATTTGCCACGACTGAGATAACGCCCTCACCTCCGATAGAAAGCACTGGCAAAGTCAGGGCATCGTCTCCGGACAGGAGCACCAGATTATCTCCGCATCGCCTCTTTATCTCCGCCATCTGAGAGAGATTACCGCTGGCCTCCTTTATCGCCACAATATTCTTTATCTTAGAAAGTCTCTCTATCGTATCCGCCGACATATTAATACCCGTCCTGGAAGGAATATTATAGAGGATTATCGGGATATCCACGGCTTCAGCAATCGTCTTAAAGTGCTGATAGAGTCCCTCTTGAGTAGGTTTATTATAATAGGGACAGACTTGAAGGGAACCATCCGCACCCGCCTTCTTGGCATGCTTAGTGAGTTCAATCGCCTCTTTGGTATTATTTGCCCCTGTTCCGGCAATCACCGGGACCCTGCCTGCTGCGGCACTGACCACTGCCTCTATTACATCCTCATGTTCCTCCATAGACAGTGTTGCTGACTCCCCTGTCGTACCGCAGGGCAATATAGCATCCGTTCCGGCCTTTACATGAAAATCCACCAGCCTCTGAAGGGACTTATAATCCACCTTCCCCTTTTTAAACGGTGTAACCAACGCAACAATAGAACCTCTAAACATCTTCCATCCTCCCTTATTCTCAAACTATATTAGTATAGCCCCTGAATATCTCATAGACCTGCCCTTCTAAAAAGACATCAGAAACATCTCCTGCCTCATCAAAGTAGACATCCACTCCCAGGACCTCACCACCCTGAGTCTTGACACTTACCCGAGTATCCTCTTTTACGCCCTGGGCAAGTAGCGAAAGGACAGCTGCAGCTACTGATCCAGTCCCACAGGCCAGAGTCTCATCCTCCACACCCCGTTCATAGGTGCGAATACGGATGTTATTGGCATCGAATATCTTCACAAAATCAACATTCGTCCCCCTCGGATTAAAATAAGAATGGTAGCGTATCTCTCTTCCCTGCATAGGAACATCTATCTTCTCTATATCATCAACAAATACTATCGTATGCGGAACACCGGTATCTATATAATCCGCAACCATATGGCCAAAAGAACAATCCAGGGATATTCCCCTGGCCAGATCTTTGGGCCTGGTAAGCCTTACCCTTGCTCGTTGGGTATCAGGGAAATACTGGCCTATCACATCACCAGCCAGAGTCTCAAGGATTATCTCATTTAAACCAAGCTTCTCGGCAGAGTATCGTATAGCACAGCGAGAGCCGTTACCACACATCTCTGCCTCACTGCCATCAGAATTAAATATACGCATCCGCACCCGACTAGAATCATCAGGATTAACCCCAAAATAAAGGACAAGGACACCGTCAGCACCTATACCATACTTCGGCCGGCACAGCATTTCAACCATTTGAGGCCATTGGTCCTCCTCCACCTCAATTTGTTCCCTATCAAGAATAATAAAGTCATTACCCGAGGCCACGGACTTGACAAACTCCATATATCCTCCTTCAATAAGACCACTCCTATTTTAAATATCAAAATATGTCTCGTCAACATAACAATATAACTGATATCGCTATTGAATAAGAAGACTATCTATGGTCAAAGAATTTTGGTAGGGTAGTCCTATTGGCCAGTCCTTCAAGGCTGTAACAGACCTTTTCTTACACTCTCCTCTACTTCACTAATACCTTTATCCTGCCCTCCTGGCCATCGAAGTCCTCAAGGGCTATCCCAACCACCTGTGTCGCTAGTTTTATCTTATCAGGATCGCCCTTCATAGCATACCCAGGTCTGGAGGAGGTCACCAGGATATCCCCCCTTGATATAGGACCACCTTCTCCAACTACCTTACAGGGCACCCTGCCCTTTAGCGCAATGGGTTTAGAGCTACCATCTTCCTGGGCCGCTATAACTATACCAGGAGACTCTGAGACAATCCCTGCCACAAGCATAGAATAGGCCTTATGGCTTTTTATCAACCTGTCTCCGTCCCTCCCTACCACCACGACATCTCCTGCCTCCACATCCTTTTCAACAGGATAATACTCGGCAATATCGGCCCCCTGAATATTGGAGACCGAAAGGGTTTGAGTGATTGTGGCATCGCCGTGAACAGTAAATTGCCTGTTACCGACATTCTCTGTGCCAACACTAAGATTTCCATTTATTACCACACCACTTGCCCCCCCGGGTTCTTCGGCTCCGACAGTAACACTACCACTCACAAACAAATTGTGAGGGTGATCGTTATCTCCAATTGCAACTTCCCCCTGTACCGTAAGACTACCTGTGCCCATATCATTGTTTCCAATTATTACATCTCCCGTAACAGTCAAACCCCTATCTCGACTAGTATCTGCATTACCTATTAGGACGTCGTTATTTATAACCAAATTCCTATGCTCATCATCAGCATCCGAACCCAATATAACTGTACCATCTGTCTGGAGCCTTAAGCTGGCTAGACAATTATTTCCCGTATCACAGGTCGTAAGAATAATCCCCTCTGCACTTCCACTTTTCCCTTGAAGCACAAGGGCCCCATTATTATCATTTTCATTTACATATACTGAACCAGTATATTCCCCTGTTGATAATAGGAGATAAGCATTGTCTCCTTCACCGATAGATCCTAATCCTACAGCTGATTCATTTGGACGCCATGTTCTATCATCTCCATGAAAGATCGCAATCCCATCCATAGTTTGTCCTGAAATAGTAAAGCCCCCCAAAAGGGTATCCACTTGGTTCTCTGTTCCCCACATACTGACCAGAAGAAATCCCTGATCTGTTGCTATCTGGGCCAGGTTATTAGTGATATTAAAGAAGGCCCCTATATAGTTGCTCCACGCAGGCCTACTTTCTGAATTATAGTGACCTGCTAAAAATCCAGCAATCTGGTTTCCGTCAAAAGGAGCCCATCCAGCTATAAGTCTAGCTACACTTCCGCTTTCACTTTCAGACGATCTACCAACAATATCTAAAGAGAACTCCGGCACTGTATTTATACCTAATCCAACGCCAACATCGGTTGGATCTCTTGGGTCCCCTACTAATATTCTCTTTTCAACTCGTAAGTCGATCGGTTTATCATTACTCTGCCCATCCCAATCTATATCTTCACTATGCATATACCCCTCGCCAATCGCTATATGCCTTGCCCTCAATTCCGAATCGACCATCAAATCTATATCCTTATTCCCACCTTCTGTCCCCCAATCTATAGCCGTTCCATCCATGTAGTTATGGCCGATGGCCGCATGCTCCGCCCTTAGCTCAGAATAGACATTCAGGTTTTCATACTCCCCATATGGAGATGGATAGAAGACCTTTATCGTCTTCTCCTGGGCACTTAAGAAATCTATTGATAGGGAAAATAAAGATAGAATCAAAAAAAAGGATACTAAAAACAGCCTATTCGCTCTCATTCCCCCTCCTTTGGCTGAAATCCCAAAAATCAAAAACATCCCTTATTATTTTTATGCTTTTTTAAATGATGGATCCTCGATTTAATTATAATACTTCGCATCAATCAATGCGAGGCATTTATAAACGCTGATACATCTCTCCTGGGAACTGTATCCTCTACTAATTTCACTGATATAACCTTTGATATGCCACTGGCAGGCATAGTCACCCCATATATAACATCTGCACTTGCTATGGTCTTTTTGTTGTGGCTGATGACCAGAAACTGGCTCTTTTTGGAAAAGTCTTTCAGGAGTCGGATGAATCTATCGACATTGGATTCGTCCAGGGCGGCATCTACCTCGTCAAGTATACAAAATGGGGACGGTTTTACCTTAAAAATAGCGAAGATAAGGGCAATGGCGGCCAGGGATTTTTCACCACCTGAAAGCAGTGAGATGTTGCGAAGCTGTTTGCCGGGTGGTCTAGCAGTTATCTCTATACCGGATTCCAATACATCTTCTGGATTCATAAGGGATATATTGGAATTACCTCCACCAAAGAGCATACGGAAGAAGCGTTTAAATTCCTCTTTTATTTTCTCAAAGGTATCCAGGAAGAGCTCTTCACTGGTCTTGTTAAGTTTATTTATGGTGTCCTTAAGGGTTTGTTTTGCCTTTATAAGGTCCTCCTGCTGGGATGTAAGGAATTCATATCTCTGCTTTAGCTCCTCGTATTCCTCTATGGCAACTGTACTAACCGCACCCATCCGCCTTATCCTGTCTTTTAGTTGACCTATTTCCTGTTCGAGAGAATAGAGATCGACATCTATAGGGAGTATAACCCGCTGCTTTTCCTCCTCTATATCTACACCGTAGAGTTCTGCCAGGTGGGAACATATTGATCCAAATTTGAAACCTATCTCCTGAATTTTTATCTCAAGGTTATAGGCCTTCGAACGTAAATCATCGAGCTGTTCCATTGACGCCCCACGCCTGCCCTCTATTGCCTCAACTGCCTCCCTCAAAGAGGCATACTCCTCCCTGAACAGGTCACGTCTCTCCCTTAATTCCTCTATCTCATCCTGCCACCTCTCCCTCTTCTCCTCCAGCTCCTGTATCTCTTTCTCCAGTCTCTCTATACTTTCCTCTATCTGGGATTGGAGACCAGCCCGTTCTTCGATAACGTGCTTATCCTGAAGCAAAGACTCCTTAAGAGTAGAAAGGTTTTCCAATACGTTTGCCAGATTGGCATTCAGGATATCCCTTTCTGCCCTTACCTTCGAGAGGTCCTGCTCCAGCGAAAGTCGTTTATTTCTCATATCCTCTATCTCTGACTCTAAGGAGATTATCTTTTCCTGAATGGAAGAGGTATCCGTCTCCAGTTTAGCAACCTTTTCTTTAGATGCCTCAAGATCGTGCTTTTTAAGTTCGGCATCCCTCCTGACCAAGTCAAGATCTTCTTTTATAAGGTCCAATTCCCTATTGTAGTCTTCCAAACGGCCTTGGTAGTCCTGAGTCATCTTCTCTATATTGTCTATGTCTGCCTGGTAGGACGAAATCCGGGCCTCAATATTTCGTTTATTCGCATAGGCATCATCCACTGCCCTGTCAGCGTCTTCTACTTGACGCTGGCAATTCTCTAAATCCGATCTCAGTGAGGATATACGGCCCTCCAGGTCTGAAAGGTTCTTAGGAAGGATCTTTGCATCACAACTAACATGTATCCAATCACCGTTTTCTTCAATAACGCCCAATACCCGTGCCACAATACTGCCTATCTCAAAATCGGCCCTTTTGACCCAGACATCTATCTCCATACTTTGGGGCAGAGATATATACCTGGCCTCTAGATGAGAGAGGATTTCTCGCTGTGCCTCTAGGGCCGCAAGCTCAGACTTTAGGGACTCAAGTTTCTGGCGCAGGATCACAGATTTTTCTCTTGCCCTCTTTATCTCTTCCTCTGCCAACAGGAGTTCACTTTCCCTGATGCGTGTCATCTCCTGGTTCAGCCGGGTTATCTGTGCCCGGTAAGAAGAAATCCTTTTCTCGGCCTCTTGAATATCAGCGTTTATTCTCTCCTCATCTCTAGTCAACCGCAGGATATGGGATTCAATCTCTTTTAGACCAACCAACAAATCCTGCTGATGGTTTCTTTCCTGGACAAGTGCCCTGTTTATCTCAAACAGGTCCTTACGGGCCGACTCTACCTGACTTTCCTTTGACTCAAGGGATACATTGAAAGTCTCGAGTTCTCCTTCTTTAGACTTAATAAAGGCCGATATCTTTTCTATTTTTTCTCTTATCTCCTCTGCCTCTTTTTCCAAAAACTCTATGCGCGCTTGGCGTTCACCTAAGCGTCCCAATAATTCTTGACGTTCTTTGGAAAATAATTCTTTTTGGGTCTTTAACTCAGAAATTCTATCCCTATTCATCGATATCTTTGCAAGTGCCTGATCATAATCAGCGTTCAGCGACGATAACCGATCCTGAATTGTTGTTATCTCCTCTTCAAGTGCGAAGATTTTCTTCCTCAAATCCTCCAACTGCTTATTATCAGCTTCCAATGCCTCTTCAGCAACGGTAATAGAGAGTCTGATCGAGGCAAGATCCTCCTCTAGTCCCTCTTTCTCTTTTTCCAGTCCTGCCCACTGCCTAAGGCCAAAAATCGTCTCTTTTTCCTTGAGTTCGTCTGAAAGCTCTTTATATCGTCTAGCCTTCTTTGCCTGTCTTTCTAGAGAATTCAATTGCCGCCTCACCTCATCTATGACATCACCTATACGCAATAGATTCTGTTCTGTCTCTTGGAGTTTTCGCAAGGTCTCTTTCTTTTTCACCTTATACTTCGTTATGCCTGCAGCCTCATCGAAGACCATCCGTCTTTCTTCAGGCTTTACCCCTATCAACAAGGAAATCTTGCCCTGTTCAATAATGGAATAAGACTCTGCACCTATGCCAGTGCCCATTAGAAGTTCGGCTATATCTCGCCTTCTTACTTGATTCTTATTGAGGAGATACTCGCTATCACCTGACCTGAAGAGCCTGCGGGTTATTACTATTTCGTCTGCATCATAGTCAAGTGCCCTATCCTGATTATCAAAGACAATAGATACCTCGGCCATATTCAGAGGATGAATGCGGTCAGTACCATTGAATATAACATCCTCCATCTTAGAAGCGCGCAGACTACGGGTGCTTTGCTCGCCAAGTGCCCAGCGAATGGCATCCAGCACATTAGACTTACCACAGCCGTTCGGCCCAACGATAACCGTAATACCTGGAAGGAATTCTAATAGAGTCTTCTCTCCAAAAGACTTAAAACCGATTATCTCTAATCTCTTAAGGTACATCTAGTCCTCAAAAAGGCTAAAACAACTTTTTCGCCTTACCATTCAATTCTTTCTGCCTCTCCTCTTCACACTTCACGCACAATAAGGCCGCTGGCATTATCTTTAAACGGCCCTTTGGGATAGGTGCGCCGCAGGCTTCACAAACCCCATAGGAGCCCCTCTCTATCTTTTCCAGGGCATAGCGAAGGGCCGAAAGGGTCTCGTATTCCTTTGATAATATCCCTGCGGAAAATTCACGTTCATATATTTCTCCAGAAACATCAGCCATATGGACGCTGTAAACAGAGGGCTTTTCCTCACTGGCCGTCTCTCCCGAAAGCATCCTGACCTCTTTTTCGATCTTTTCTATCTCTTTCAGGATAAGCGGCTTAAAGACTTTCTTCATCTCTGTTTTTGTCATCTTCTTGGCTCTTGGCATCCTCTATACCTCCCAGGTTAATTTTACCACAGAATTAATGTCTATCATTCTCAATTTCTAGGAACAGAATATATAAAAACCATCCTGCTCCATTCTTCATCCTCAATTCATCCTCTCCCACTCAAACCCAACTACATTCCTCTCCTTGCTGCCTATCTTTATCCCTACCAGATATATCGGCTTGTTTTGATTTTCGTATTTCTTATAATACTGTCTCTCTTTTATCTGCTTTATCGGGCTTTCTTTTGTGTCTACCTTTATCTCAAAGATATATATCTTATCCTTAGTTATCATCGTCAAATCTGCCCTGCCTCTACTTGTTACCTCTTCGCCTATTATTACGTTTCCCGTACTCTGCAGATACGCATATAAAAGCGATGCATAATAGCCTTCGTACCTGCTCATATCATTATGAATGTAATTATAATACGGAATCCCTGTAAGCAATGATTCTATCTCTTTCCCTAATGCTTCTATATCTCCTCTGTTGATTACTTCCGTCAGTCTATCCTGCAACTCTTCCCTATCATCTCTTATCCCTTCAATGTAATCCAATAACACATCCATTAATGCCATACGTACTTCTTTATTCGGCATGCGCAATAAAAATTCATATCCTCCTCTTGGTCTCTCTATCATCCTATCTAGTGTCAAATACCCTGCCTGAAATAATATCGCCTCTGGCCGCATATTATCTATATCAAAGCTCTCTAATAACGTCTCATCTACTCTCAACCCCGCAATCTCTGGTATATAAAAATTGCCTTTGTCTATTATATCTACCAAGAATTTTGGCGTACCACTCGAAAACCAGTAACTGCGAAATCTAAAGCCTTTTTTTACGAACAACAATAAATCAAATGGGTTATAGACCAGATCCCCCAGAAAGTTATATCCGTTATACCATTCTCTTACTTCCTCTAAATCAACATTGTTATCTCTGAAAAGCTCACCGAAATGTTCCTCTAATTCACCCTGCATTATCCCAAGCATATTCCCAAACTCAGGCTCAAGGGTTATATCCTCTAGATTATTCAACCCTGAAAATATCCCTGCCTTTGAGAATTTGGTTACCCCCGTCAGAAAGGCAAATTTTATATAGGGATCCATATCCTTTATTATGGAGTATAGCCCCCGCAGGATATTCCGATTCTCCATCGCTACCTCTATCTGGTCTATATTGTCGATGATGGGCTTGTCGTATTCGTCTATCAGGATTACTACCTTTTGGTTGTATTTTTCGTACGTGTCTCTTATCAATTTTTCAAAACAATTCGAATAATTATCTTCATCTATACAGTTTACTTCTAAGGCATCCTGATTGTTCCTCAAAATTTGGGATACCCTTTTAATCAATTGCTCTACACTCCTCATATCTCCAGAAAACGATATATGTATCACCGGATACTTCGGAAAATCATACTTATCATAGATATAGAGGCCCTTGAATAGCTCCTTTTCCCCTTGGAATAGGTATTTTAAGGTAGATACAAGCAGACTCTTTCCAAACCTGCGCGGGCGGGAGAGAAAGGCATAATCAGTGCTGGTTATCAATTTATAGATATATTCCGTCTTGTCTATATACAGGTAATCCTCTTGCCTAATCTTTGCAAAATCCTGCACTCCTATAGGTAATTTTTTTATTTTCTTCATTGCACAATCCAATTCTATCTCTTTTTCAACACCTCAGTACACCTTGGACAGAGATCCGGATAATCCTTATCAAGTCCAAGCTGCTTGCTATAGTTCCAACAGCGAGCACACTTTTCTCCTTCAGCGCGTTCCACCTTCACAGTACGATCATCGGCCCTCTCTATCTCAACCTGAGAGACAATAAAGATATACTTAAGATAATCCTTATGTCGCAGGGCTACATTATATTCACTTTCTGGCAGATATAAAATCACCAAGGCCTCCAACGAACTGCCAATTAAGTCTTTTTCCCTCTCTTCCTCGAGGGCCTTTAACACTAGCTCGCGAATATCTATAAGTATATCCCACTCTCTTCGTTCTTCCTCAGATATAGTGGAAAGGGACGGCCATTCTTGAAGGTGGACAGAGCCTTCTCCCACTAAGAACTCCCAGACCTCATCTGCTGTAAAGACCAGGATTGGTGAGACTACCCGAGCAAGGGCACTGCCTATCTCATAAAGGCTACTCTGAGCAGAACGCCGTTCAAGCGAATCCTTCCCGCTAACATAGAGCCTGTCCTTCAATATATCCATATAGAAGGCGCTCATATCCAGGTTGCAGAAGTTGTATATTTTATGAAAGGCCTTGAAGAATTCATAATTATCATAGGCAGAATCCAGTTCTTCTGCCAGCCTGGCAGTCCTGTCCACAGCCCATCTATCAATGGGAAGCCTAGAAGCAAAATCAACCATGTCTGAATTCACATCGAAGTCATATAAATTGCCCAAAATATACCTGAATGTATTTCTTATTTTTCTATAGGCATCTGCCATCTGTTTCAATATCTCATCCGAGAGACGAACATCTGACTGATAATCGGCTGAAGCCACCCAGAGTCTGAGTATGTCTGCTCCATATTTCTTGAGGATGTCCTGAGGAGATATTACATTACCCAGCGACTTTGACATCTTGCGGCCCTGTCCGTCTACCACAAATCCATGTGTGAGCACTGTCTTGTACGGTGCAATACCCCTGGTTGCAGTGGAAGGAATAAGAGATGACTGGAACCAACCCCTATGCTGATCACTACCTTCAAGGTAAAGGTCGGCCGGGAACTTTAATTCCTCTTCTGATTCAAGCACAGAGGTAAAGCTTCCACCTGATTCAAACCAGACATCAATAATATCCTCCCCTGGCACAAACTCAGAAGAAGAACACCCTCTACATCGATAGCCACTTACCAGAGATAACACCTCATCCGTAAACCAGACATCTGAACCTTTTTCTTCAACTAGTTTAGAAAGGCGAATAATAATATCCTCATCTAATAACGGCTCTCCACAAGACTTACAATAGAACACAGGGATAGGCAGTCCCCAAAATCTCTGTCTGGATAGGCACCAATCCGGACGGTCTTTTACCATAGCAGATATGCGATCCCTACCCGTAGACGGCACCCATATTACTCCGTTTATGACCTTCAAAAGCTCATCCCGCAGTCCATTGTGGTCGATAGATAAAAACCACTGATATGTCGCCCTGAATACTATGGGATTTTTGCACCTCCAGCAATGAGGGTAAGAATGACTTATTTCAGAATGATGCAGTAACAATCCCTTTTCTTTAAGGATGTTAATTATTATCTTATTGGCATCCTTAATATCCCTGCCTTCCAGGACAGGAAGCTCTTTTGTTTCATAAAATCTTCCCTTGTCATCTATTGGCATAATAATCTGTAAATTATGCCGCTGCCCTGCAAGAAAATCTTCGTATCCATGGCCAGGCGCGATATGGACAAAACCAGAACCATCTTCCGCGGAGACAAAATCCGCATCTATGACTCTTGATGACCTCTGCAGAAATGGATGGAGATACTCCTTTCCGATTAGATCCTTACCTTTCTTACGCGACTTAATCTCTAGTTCCACACCAAGTACCTGCGAAATAGCGGTACGACGGCTCTCTGCTATCCACAAAAGAGTATCTTTATAAGATACCGCCACATATGTCAATTCAGGATTAACTGCCACTGCAGTATTTGAATAGAGGGTCCAGGGAGTAGTCGTCCAGACAAGAAGGTATTCTTCACTCTTACCCTTCAAGGGGAAAAGGACATAGACAGAAGGGGAGGTCTTTTCGCGATATTCTACTTCTGCCTCTGCCAGGGCAGTCTCACAACTCCCGCACCAGTGTACAGGCTTACGTCCCCTGTAGATATAACCATTTTTGACAAGGTCCGCAAACAAAATGTAGAGCATTGCCTCATATTTAGGAGAGAGGGTAAGATATGGCTGCTGCCACCTTCCCAGTACACCTAGCCGCTGAAATTCCTGTTTCTGGATGTCCACATATTTCAATGCATAGCTATGGGCCTTTTTACGAAATTCTATTTTATCTACCTGGTGTTTTGTCTTGCCTAGTTCCTTAAATAGCCTGTGCTCGACAGGCAAACCATGACAATCCCAACCAGGTATATATGGACAATCGTAACCTTTAAGGGTCTTGTATCTTAGCACTATATCTTTTAATATCTTGTTTAGGGCATGGCCCATATGGATGTGGCCATTGGCATAAGGAGGCCCGTCGTGAAGAACGAATTTGGGAGAATCTTTGCGAGCACTTCGAATCTTCCCATATAGGCCCTCCTCCTCCCATCTATTAAGCCGTTCAGGCTCTCTCTGCGGTAGGTTGGCTCGCATAGGAAAATCTGTCCTGGGCAGATTAAGCGTATCCCTATAATCACCCATAAATCATCTCCTTTAAAACATCATCGTTTGACATTCCTGCCGGCCAAGACAAGCGGCGAGGCAATAAATATAGTGGAATACGTACCCGAAATAATTCCCACCAACAAGGTAAATGCAAAGTCATTTAATACTTCACCACCAAAGAGAAATATAGACAATACGACCAGCAGTGTGGTGAGGGACGTTATAATAGTCCGTCCAAGAGTCTCATTTATGGCGATATTTATTATCTCATAGAGTCCCCTTCGTCTCAGAACCCTTCTTTTTTCCCTGACCCTGTCATATATAACTATCGTATCGTTGACTGAATAACCCGCTATGGTCAACAACGCAGTCACTATCAATAAATCCAATCTGCGTCCAGTGAAGGCTAGAAAGCTCAATGCCACCAAGACATCATGCAGAAGCGCAATCACTGCCGCAATGGCAAAATTAAAGTGGTGGAAACGAAATGCAACATACACCAAGATGCCAAGGAGTGACCAGAATACTGCCAGAGTCGCCTTACGCTTCAGTAATTTTCCAATAGAAGGGCCAACTCTCTCTACTCTCAACAATTTGGCATCAAATACCGATGCAAAGGCCTTATCAATTTTGTCTACCAGATCATTCTTGCTACGTATAATAACTGTATTTTTATCGTCGCGAAAGCGCTGGATAACCGCATCCTTGACTCCTAAGCCATCTAGCTCTGCCCTTATCTGCTGGCTACTTACCGGATGTGAAAACCTGTATTCCTGAAGATAGCCACCGGCGAAATCGATACCATACATAGAATTTCCCCTCATAACAAAACTGATAACTCCACCTGCTATCACTGCCAGAGATAGTGCATAGGCAATATGGCGTTTGTTGAGGAAGTCAAAGTCTGCTTCACTAAAGAAACTAGACATTGGCAGACGCGAGAGATTCCCATATTGAAGCAATATTTCAAATATAAGACGTGTAAATACAATGGCCGTAAACATACTCGCAATAATACCTATGGAAAGGGTTACTGCAAAACCTTTAATTGGGCCTGTGCCAAATTGAAACAACATCAAGGCGGCAATCAATGTAGTAACATTAGAATCAACTATCGTGAGGAAGGCCCTCTCATAGCCTGCCCTTACCGCCGTCCTAATGGGATTTCCAGAACGCAACTCTTCCTTTATCCTTTCATTTATGAGGACATTGGCGTCTACGGCCATACCAAGGGTAAGTATGATACCTGCAATTCCAGGCAGGGTTAAGGTGGCATGGAAGAGACCAAGGCCTCCTAGGATAATCAAGACATTAAAAATCAAGGCAAGGTCAGCGATAAATCCAGAAAGACGATAATAGAAGATCATAAACAAAAATACCAGGGCCGCCCCTATTAGGGCAGACAAAATTCCCTTCTTGATGGAGTCCTGACCCAATAAAGGCCCAACTGTCCTCTCTTCAACCACCTCCATTGGCGCAGGAAGTGCACCAACCCTCAAGACCAAGGCAAGGTCGTTTGCCTCCTCTGGCGTAAAGCGACCCGTTATCATAGCCCTTCCACCCGTAATCTTCTGCCTTATCTCTGGCGCTGACTGTACTTTGTTGTCAAGGATAATCGCCAGGCGTTCTCCAACATGCCTGCCAGTTATATCGGCAAAGGCCTTTCCACCTTCAGAGGTAAGTTCTAGACTGACTACCGGCCTATTGTAGGAATCAAAGCTCACATAGGCCTTGTTAATCGCATCTCCGGTAAGTAACGCCTTTTTCTCCACTAGAAAGGCATTGCCATCATTATCGTAAAGAACTTCATATTCCGGAGGTATCTCTTCCCCTGCCAGCGCCTTGGATAATAACTTGGGATCATCAACCACCAACTTGAACTCAAGCAATGCAGTACGACCAACGATAGACAATGCCCGTTTCCTATCTGTAACACCCGGTAATTGAAGGACAATCTCATCAGAACCCTGCCTGATAATGGAAGGCTCTTTGACCCCGAATTCATCTATACGATTCCTTATTACTTCAACCGCCCTTTCTACAACATCATCTTTGTCAGATGCAGGAATATCTCTAGTGTCGACCTTCATAACCAGATGCATACCACCTTTAAGGTCTAACCCAAGATTTATCTTCTTATTCAAGGGCAGAGCCGACCACAGGGAAAAGCCCAGCACAGCGAGTGACGCGACCAATCTCCATTGAATCCTTTTATCCATACCAACTCCTCAGCTTAGCTTTCTGGCTATTGCCGTTTTATCTACATCTATCTTCGTATCCCCTCCTATACGGACGGAAACCACGTCATCCTTTACACTAGCAATCATCCCATGAATGCCCCCAATTGTAACAATTTTATCGCCTGGCTTGAGAGAGGCTATCATCCTCTTATGTTCCTCCTGCTGTTTTCGTGCAGGCAAAATAACGACAAAGTAAAACACTCCCAGGACAATGATTAACGGCACAGCCTGCAATATTACATTCCCTCCCATAAGCGATTCTCCTTAATTTTCACCTGTTTCGGATTGATCAGCATCCTCAAGTAGATTAACATCCTTCATGCTCAGGCCTATCTTCATCTGATCTGGATCTACCTTGACAACCTTAACCTCCACCTTATCATGGGGTTTGAGCTTCTCTGCCACATCCTTGTCCATCTCTGACATATACACAAGGCCCTCTAGGTCATCTTCCAGCTTAACAAAGGCCCCGAAGTTGGCCACTTTGACCACCTCACCGCTAATGACACTGCCAACCTTGTACTTTTCGACCAATTCAGGCCAGGGATTCGGCTTCAACTGCTTAATGCCTAAAGCGATTTTCTGGGCCTCTTTATCTATAGAAATCACCTTCACCTCGATTTCCTCTCCCTTTTTCAAAACCTCCTGAGGATGAGTAATTCTGCGCGTCCAGGACAGGTCAGAGACATGGACCATTCCCTCTATACCGTCTACTACTTCAACAAATGCACCATAGTCAGTAAACCCCCTGACAGTTCCCTTGAGTACAGCACCAACTGGGACCTTTTCATCTATCGTATCCCAAGGATTATCTTGAAGCTGTTTGACTCCAAGTGAAATCTTCCTCTTTTCTGGATCAACTGCTAGGACTACTGCACTAACTTCATCGTTATAATTAAACAATTCCGAAGGATTGACATTTCTGCGAGTCCAGGACATCTCAGATATGTGAACGAGCCCTTCTACACCCGGTTCCAGTTCAAGGAACACTCCATAGGGCATTATATTTACGACCCTGCCCTTTACAACCGAACCGACAGGGTATTTCTCTTCAACTTTTAACCAGGGATCCTCGGTCAACTGCTTCAGACCAAGGGCGATCTTGCCGGAATTCTTGTCTATTGAAAGTATTTTTACCTTAACCTTATCGCCGACCTTGAGGACCTCTGATGGGTAATTTATCTTCCCCCAACTCATATCGGTTATGTGAAGCAAGCCATCTACACCACCAAGATCTATAAATGCACCAAAATCAGTGATATTCTTCACAACGCCCTCTCGGACATCACCTTCATTAATCTCCTGCCACAATTTTTTCTGGGCTTCCTCCTTTTCTTTATGGAGGGCATCTTTCCTGGAGACAACGATATTCTTGCGCAGGCGGTTTATCTTTATAATCATAAAGTTAAATTCCTTACCTAATACTTGACGCTCCTTGCCCCTAAAGGTGGAAAGAGAGTTAGGCAAGAAGCAATCCATTCCATATATATCTACGATAAACCCACCCTTAACAATCTTTGCAACCCTACCAGCGGCAATACTACCTTCGGAATATTCTGCAATTATCTTGTCCCAGCCAATAAATCTATCTGCCTTCTTCTTAGAGATAACCAGCATCCCTTCATCGTCTTCGGTAGTATCCACATAGACGTCTATTTCCTTCCCTATCTCTATATCGTCCCACAAAAATTCTTCCTTCGAGATAAAACCCTCTGATTTATATCCTATATCCACCACAACTTCATTACCGGATATCCCGATAATCTTTCCCTTTACTATCTCGCCGTCTTTTATCTCTTTCAAATATTCAGAATAGATCTCCATCATTTCACTGCCCATTTATATCACCATCCTTTTTCATTTTTATATCTGCATCCAATGAGTTTAAAAGCCCTATAAATTTATCCACAAACCACATCGGTGTGGATGTACCACTTATAATACCTATCCTCTCTTTGCCCTTCACATAGTCGGGCAAAAAATCCGATAGATCGCTTATCAAAATCGTCATCGTTGTCTCAGATGATATCTCAAAGAGCCGTCTAGTATTAGCACTCTTTCTGCCGCCCAGCACAAACACCACATCGCACTGGGAAGCAAGCTCCTGTACCTTTGCTTGCCTTTCCACAACATCCCAACAAATAGTATTGTAGACTCTCACCTCCTTCTTGGGAAAGGCCTTCCCTAACAACCAGTCAACTGCCTCTCTGTAGAATTCAAGAGACTGGGTTGTTTGAGAAATAACGCCATATCTATTGCTTATAGATAAGTTTAAATTATCATTTAAAAGCGCTGCTTTGTCAACAACTATCAAATCCCCAACAATCGCTCTTACAGCCCTGACCTCTGGATGGTCCTTATCACCTATCATAACCACATCAAAACCCTCTCGTTTCAAAGATAAAGCAATTTCTTGTAATTTCTTTACATATGTACAGATAAGATCAACGGATTCCAAAGCTTTCTGGCGACATTTTTCTTTAATCTCTGGTGGCGTACCGTGAGAAGGGAGAAGAATTATTGAACCATCAGGCACATCATCAATAGAATCAACAACTTTCAACCCTGATAACTTTAATCTTTCTATCTCCTTTTCATTGTGGATAAACATCCCTAGGGAATAAACCGGGCTGTCGGGATTCTCTTTAAGGACAGATTCTATAAGACTAACGGCATGCCTTACTCCAACACAAAACCCACAGCTATCTGATACAAACAGTTCCATTCCCTATTGAATCCCTCCAAAGCCAGACTTCTACTCCAGGACCTTCTCCCAGCAAAGCCTCCCTAATACAACAGGGACTCCCGTACATTCTCCAGATATACCTCTCTCTCCTTCAAGGGGTACAGAAAGAGGCAGGACAGAGCCGTCCCCTGATAGTAGGTGCCTTACGACCTGATATATACCTGCGCCCGGCGCAACATAAGCGCTGCCAGTACCAAAGCAGGCCACTATTTCAGCACCGCGATTAACAGTCCTTTCTCGGATCTCTCCCTTGATTTCCTCATCAAGAGAAACAGCCATACCTGATACAGAAATATCGTCTACCAAAGGTATCATTCCCTTGCCGTGTTTGCCTACAACCATAGCCGATATACTCGTCCTGGCAACTCCTAAAGACTCAGCGATTTGATTAACCATCCTAGAGGTATCGAGATTAACACCCATCCCCATAACTTTATGCCTGTCAATCCCAAGCAAGCTATAACCAAACTCGGTAATAGCATCTAATGGATTGGTTACAAAAACCCAAGCGGCATCGTCTGCGACAAGTCCCTTGGCCTTTTCTATTATATCCTTCACTATCTCCTTATTTATCTTCAACAAATCTTCCCTATCCATTCCGGGTTTTCTGGCCACTCCAGCAGTTATAACGACAATATCGGCCCCGTCTATTAGACTATAATCACTACCTCCCCAGACCCACCTATTACTTCCTAATATATAAAGGCTGTCGTTTATATCCATAGCCTTTCCCCTGGCAAGGCCATCGTTTTTGTCTATAAGCACCACATCGGCAACATCCAGCCCTGCTATCCAGGCCGCTGCAAATCCACCGACATTACCCGCTCCAATTATCGCAACTTTTGACATATCGCCTCCGCCATTTCCATTGTCCCTACTGCCTTATCTTGCTCAGAAGGTGGCAGCAAATCATAGGTAACAGACTTCCTTTCCCGCAATACCTCTTCAACCGCACCTTCCAATCTACGGGCTGCCGTGTGTTCTCCTAGATAATCAAGCATCATCACTGCAGAGAGTATCGTAGCCATAGGATTAACTCTATTTAAACCAGCATATTTCGGGGCCGAGCCATGCACTGGTTCAAATAGGGCTATATCTCGCCCGATATTAGCACCTGGTGCCACTCCAAGGCCACCAATCAACCCAGCACACAAGTCAGAAACAATATCACCGTAGAGATTGGGAAGAACCAATACATCAAACTTCTCAGGCCGCTGTACCAGTTGCATACACAGATTATCCACTATTATATCCTCAAACTCTATTTTCCCCTCGTAGTCTTTGGCAACCTGGCGAGCCACATCCAAAAACAGACCATCGGAAAACTTCAATATATTTGCCTTATGCACGGCTGTAACCTTCTTGCGGCCATTTTGTAGGGCATATTCAAAGGCAAAACGCACTATCCTTTCCGAACCAAACCTAGATATGGCTTTAAGACTCACTCCGGCATCAGGACGAACAATGCCTCTGTTATATCTTTCCACGAGATCTATCAATGCCTCTGTTTCTTCCTTGCCCTCCTGAAATTCTATGCCCGCATATAGGTCCTCTGTGTTTTCTCTCACCACGACCAGGTCCACAACATCATATCGAGTGTTGACCCCCGGATATATCTTTGCAGGTCGCACGCAGGCAAATAGGTCCAATTCCTTTCTCAAAAACACATTTATGGAACGAAAGCCACTACCAACCGGCGTGGTTATCGGTCCTTTTAGGGCCACTTTATTTTCTCTAATAGAATCCAGTAACTCATCCGGTACGAGCTTGCCATATTCTTCTAGGGCCCTCTGGCCAGCAAGGAATTCCTGCCACTCTATCTCAACACCAGTTGCATCCACACATCTTTTGGCCGCCTCCACAACCTCGGGCCCTATACCATCACCAGGAATAAGAGTAACCCTATACATAGGCTCACCTCAACTTCTCTATCTTATCTACTTTCAATACCGGTACATTACCCTCTACCTTTACCACCTCTCCGTAAACTGCGCTCTTATGCCCATTAAAAGGGGCTATCATATAACTGTCAGCCGATAGATAATACTGAATCTTACCATCTTCATCAACCAGCTTATAATCATAATCAATTCCTATAACACGACCCATCTCCTCCACCACTCCCTTTGCAATCGGCAGATCCGAACCAGTTTTTTTCGTTTCAGAAAGGGGGCCTTCATCCTTATAAGGCTCCCGTGCAAGGATCTCTTGCTTGCGCACATCTAGAGGAACATCCTTCTGACCGCCCTTCTCCAAGGCAGACCCAGAATTAGTGGATTCCTGTACCAAAGAAGTAGACTTTTTCTCTGCCACTCTGTCGGTTCCTGCTATCTTCCTCGAATACCCCAAAGGTCTCAGGAATCTCTCGTGCACCCAGCCGTATAGCCTATTATCGCCAGCCAGCACGCATACCCAATCACCTGAAAATCTCTTAAATCGAAAGACATCTCCTCTCGAAACCTGTCCAAGAACAGGATAGGAAAGCCCCGGTCCGGACCTGACATTTAAATTATCTGCTAAGGATTTTGCCCTGCTGCCCTTAACCTCTAAATACTTCTTATAGACATAGACCTCTGTGGAGGGCGGCAGTTGTATCTTAAACCACTCATAGGCCTTTCCAACCACATAGACCTTCTCATCCCCTGAAAGATGGGCCACAACCTGAGAAGATATAGTAGAGTCCGCCCTAACATTGACGCCATCAGTTACAACCGTTGCCCAGAAAGATGTATTTTCAGCGCCTAGTATGCCGCAAAAGAAAATAGAGAATAAAAAAGACAGAGAGATAACCCGAGACAACATCCGGGACTCCCTACTTTATCCTTGCCTTTATCTTGATAGGATCTGTTTTGGGCAGGCCAAAAACCTTCTCTCCTTCCTTCCACATATCAGCCATCTTTAAGAGCTTTAATCTCTCTATCCTTGGCAGTACAGAACGCTTTTTTGCATTACCTCTCAATTTTAGACTAGGATGGACAGACATAGCTTTCTCCTCCTTTATCTCTTCTTCAACAACTTCACAAAACAATCCTTATACCGAGACCTTAATCGAGAAGCGACCTTCTTGGCCTCCTCTATAGTTTTAAAAGGACCAGCGCAAATTATAATTTTACCATTCTTTTCTTCTTTAAAAAAGGGATATTTTTGATTTCCTAGATATTCCAATTCCTTCTCTGCGTATTTCTTGTCCTTATAAACGACCAACTGAACTGCATATCTACCTGAAGGAATCCCTACTTCTCTGGTCCTAGCAGAACCAGTATCTTTTGCCTTTTGAGCCTTTGGTTTGGCCTTTTGGGAGGTAGTATACCTCTTTTTTTTCTTTTTCACCTGAGTTGCCTTCTCTGTACGGGTAGCAGCACTACTCTCGGTCTTAACTATTCTATCCGAAGCAGAAATCCTCTTGCCCTGTTCAACCCCTATAGAAAAGGCCAGCACCAGTCCTATAATAAACAATATAACCGCTCCAACAAACATCTCAGGGGATATAAAAACCCCTTCAGCTACGACAGACCTCTTTCTACCCTTTCGGGTAGATTTAGATGAACGATAATCTGAAAAAAGGTCATCCATATGCCCTCCCCTGATAGTAAGTACGAAAATAAGAATGAAGGATGGAGTAGGGAGAATGAAGGAAATTTTTTATTAAAGAAGAACAATATCCCAGTAAACAAAACCCTCCATGCTTCCTTCTCCCTTCTTCATGCTCCATCCTTTATCCTCAATTTATTTTTTCCCATTCAAACCCAACTATATTTCTCTCGTTACTGTCTATCTTTATCCCTACCAGATAGATCGGCTTATTCTCATTTTCATATTTCCTATAATACTGCCTCCCCTTTATCTGCTTTATCGGATCCTCTCCTGTATCTACTTTTATCTCAAAGATATATATCTTATCCTTCATTATCATCGTCAAGTCCGCCCTGCCTATGTTTGTTACGTCTTCTGCCCTTATATCATATCCCAAGCTCTGCAGATAGGCATATATCACTGATGCGTAAAATCCTTCGTATCTCACCATTTCATTGCCAGTATAATTATGATACGGTATGCCCGCAAATAAAACCTCAAATTCCCTTTGTAACCCTTCCATATCACCCTGAAGCAATACCTCTTCCAATCTGTTCTGCAGAGCGAATCTATCTCTCCTCCTGCCTTCTATATATTCCAACAATACCTCACTTAACGCTATCCTCACCTCTTTATTCGGCATACGCAATAAAAATTCATATCCTCCTCTTGGTCTCTCTATCATCCTATCTAGTGTCAAATACCCTGCTTGAAATAATAGCGCCTCTGGCCGCATATTATCTACATCAAAGCTCTCTAATAACGTCTCATCTACTCTTAATCCTGCAAGCTCTGGTATATAAAAATTGCCCTTGTCTATCACATCTATCAGAAACTTTGGCGTACCAGTAGAGAACCAGTAGCTTTTAAACATAAATTTATTTTTTACGAACAACAATAAATCAAATGGATTATATACCAGATCCCCTAAAAAGTTATACCCATTATACCATTGCTTGACTTCCTCTAAATCTACGCCTTCTTCCCTGAAAAGCTTGCCAAAGTGATGCTCTAGTTCGGCCTGCGTTATCCCTAATAGATTCCCAAATTCAGGGACAAGGGTTATATCCTCTAGATTATTCAACCCAGAGAATATCCCTGCCTTTGAGAATTTGGTTACCCCCGTTAGAAAAGCAAATTTTATATAGGGATCATTGTTTTTTATCTCTGTATAAAGTTCTCGCAAGAGATCGCGATTCTCTTTGG
>WGAY01000002.1 GCA_015494585.1 Candidatus Omnitrophota bacterium
CTGGAATTACTGTAGCCTCCCACATAGATACTGCTGCCTGAGATTGCGATTGCCTGGATAACATCATAACTGCTTCCCCCCAGCCATTGCCCCCAGACGACTGTGGCGCTGCTGCCATTGTCTGTCAGTTTGATAACAAAGCCTTCATAATCAAAACTATATGTTCCAGACATTGAAACCTCATCTATCCCGCCAGTACTACCGCCTCCTACGTAGACGTTGTTAGACGAAATCGTAATCCCTTTGATAACATCATCACCACTTCCCCCCAGCCATTGCCCCCAAACTACTGTGGCGCTGCTGCCGTTGTCTGTCAGCTTGATAACAAAAGCTTCTTCCCAATATAGTCCACCACTTCGTGTACCACTCATCAAGACTTCATCTATATTAAAGGAATAACTTCCACCTCCTATATACACACTAGTATCTGAAACCCTGATTGTATGAATATAATCACTGTAATTTCCTCCCAGCCACTGCCCCCAGACTACTGTGGCGCTGCTGCCGTTGTCTGTCAGCTTGATAACGAACCCTTCACTACCGCCGCTTTGTGTACCACTCATCGAGACCTCATCCATATTGGAGGAAAAACTATTCCCCCCAACATAGACACTATTATTCGCTACACAAATGGCCTGTATTACTTCAATTCCTCCTCCCCCTACATAGCCGTCCCAGATAAGGTCGGGGTCTATCTTGATGGGATAGAGATTCTCTTCTGCCTTAGCGATTAGTCTTATCTTCTCCTTTCCTATGAGCTTAAGCTTTGCCGGATGGACCTGGCCAAATCTGTCCAGATAATACGGACGGCCTACCTCTGCCAGAACCTCTTCTCCTGCTGCCTTCATCCCAAGGGCCTTCTCTATCCTCTGGAGCAGCCCAGGATGGGAGGAGATGTCTCCGTTTATCTTTAGCCCATCTCTGCATATGTATATCCTGCCATCTTTCTCTTTGAAATAGAGCCCCTCTCCTGCTTGAAGCTGCCAGATATATTGGCTTGCCCCCTTGATATTGGGACGCCTGGCAAGGATGAGTTCTCTTAAAAGGAGTCTGTCTGGCTCCTTAAATAGACGGTATTCTATATCCTCATTTCTGCCTTTGTAAATAATCTTATCTTTTCTCTTTTTCAGCCTGTATCTGCCACCATTTATCAGGGTCAGACCAAAGGATGCGGGCATGGCCCTGCCAATATGGGTCCTGGCCATACATCGATAGAGAGGTCTGCCAGACTCACTTGTAAATCGCACCTCTACCTGGATATGAGAATTCTCTCCTGACAACAACTGAGCTTTATGGGCCTTTGCCTTTTCTTCTAGAAACCCAAGCTCCTGCCTTAGCTGGGCGGTATAGCTCTGACCGAAAAATGAAGGGGCAACAGAAACAGGAGTTGCGGCAGGGGAAAGGCCATAGGCAGACTGGGAAGACAGGATAGCTATTGACAGGATAAGACTAAATATTCGCCTCAATCTCTCCCCCTTTTTATTAAGCATAGAGGATGGAGAAGGAAAAATGAAGGATTTTTATTTAGGAGAAATCTCATTTAAAAATTCACGAACCTTCCTTCTCCATTCTCTATTCTTCATTCTTGACTATCAAAATCTATATTGCGCCGCTGTATTCAGGGGCAAGGTTTTCAAACCTCGCATATTCCTTTATAAAGGCAAGCTGAACCACCCCTGTAGGGCCGTTTCTGTGTTTAGCGACAATGAGTTCGGCCCTGCCGCGATTCTCCTCTGTTGGATAATAATATTCCTCCCGCATAAGCATTATTACCAGGTCTGCGTCCTGCTCAAGCGAACCTGACTCGCGCAGGTCAGCCAGACGCGGGCGCTTGTCCTCGCGTCTCTCAACCTCCCTTGAAAGCTGGCTTATCGCCAACACAGGCAGGGAAAGTTCCTTTGCCAGGAGTTTCAAGGACCTTGAGATCTGGGATATCTCCTGCTGCCGGCTTTCTACCCTGCCAACTCCCTTCATTATCTGGAGATAGTCAACTATCACCAGGCCGATATTATAGCGGCTCTTCATACGCCGCGCCTTTGCCCGTAATTCGACGACCGATATCCCACTGCTGTCGTCGATGTATATAGGGGCCTCTGATAGTTTGCCGGCAGCCATCGTTAGTTTGGGCCAGTCTGATGTGGATAGAAAACCGGTACGGACCTTGTGGGCGTCTACCCTGGCCAGGGAACACAGCATCCTCTGCATAACCTGCTCAGCAGACATCTCTATACTGAATATCGCCACTGGGACCCCTCTCTCAACGGCTATGTGCTCGGCAATAGTGGTTGCCAGGGCGCTCTTTCCCATAGAAGGCCTAGCCGCAACTATGATAAGGTCGCCTGGATGCAGGCCAGAGGTAAGCTTATCCAGCTCTATCAATCCGGTAGGCAGACCCGTAACCGTCTCCTGTCTCTTGTAGAGGTCATCTATACGGGCAATTACCTGTTTTATTATGTCTTTGGATGAAATTACCTCTGAACCCTTCTCCTTCTCCTGGGCGATCTCGAATATCATCTGTTCGGATACATCCAGCAAATCAGAGGCATCTACATTAAACTCATAACAGCGGTCCATAATATTGCTGCTGGCCTCTATCAACCTGCGCAATATATACTTTGCCCGCACTATCTCGGCGTAGTGTCTGACATTGGATGTCGCGGGAACGACATCCGTCAGATCAGTAAGCATGGGCATCCCCCCGATCTGCTCCAGCTGGCCGGCATCTTTTAATGCGCCGCTGACTGTAACCAGATCGATGGGCCTATCGGCCAAAAACAGACTTTTTATTGTGGAGAATACCTTTCTATGGGCAGGATCATAGAAGCTCTCCTCGCTTAATAGCTCCAGACCCAGTCCGACTGCCTCTGAGCTGAGGAGCATAGAACCCAGGACCGCTCGTTCCGCCTCAAGATTGTGGGGCGGTAGCTTCAGGCCTTCACTGTCGAAGGCTATTTCTTTACCACCCAAACCTTCACCTCCGCCTTGACCTCAGGATGGAGGTCTATTTCAACATTGTATATACCGAGTTTCTTTATAGGCACTGGAAGAACTACTGCCTCTTTTTCTATCTCTACACCCTCTTCCCTTAAAGCATTGGCGATATGGGCCTCTGTAATGCTGCCGTAGAGGGTCTCCTCTTCGTTGGCCTCGGCAACTATGTTTATTGAGACCTGAGATATCTTATTCGCCAACTCTTGGGCCTTTGCCTTCTCTTTCTCGAGCTGTTTCAAGAGGCGCTGTCTTTCCTGTTCCCACTTCTTTATATTTTCCTTGGTGGCTAGATAGGCAATACCCTTTGGAATGAGATAATTCCTTGCATATCCATCCTTTACCCTGACAACCTGACCAGCGCGGCCAAGATTCCTTGCGTCTTCTCTGAGAATAACCTCTACCATATCTATCCTCCTGGTGTGGAATTGGTCTGATTAGCGATTTACAAACGGCAATAGCGCCAGTATCCTGGCATTCTTAATCGCATTTGCTATCTTTCTCTGATGCTTTGCACAGGCGCCACTGCTCCTGCGGGTTAATATCTTGCCCTTCTCATTGATGTATCTCCTCAACAGATTCACATCCTTGTAATCGATTACAATGGATGGATCCTTACAAAATTGACATTCTTTCTTTTTAAATACACGCTTTAGTTTTTTCTTTTTCTTCGAATCTTTCGCCATAGCTATATCCTCCTGACAATCATTCAAAAATTTAATTCACCACACCTATCCTAAAGAACAGCTTTATGTCACTAGATTATCAAAATGGCAGATCACTCTCTTCAGTTGGTCCTGCCTCTTCAAAATCAACTGCATTTATATATTCATCATCAAAGGTTACTGAGGTCTCAGCAGACGAAGCCTCGTTGTAGGCCGCTACCCTGGATGAGGTCCCACTATCCGAAGGCCTCTGGGAATCCAAAAACTGTATCCTGTCGGCCCTTATCTCTATCACACTTCGCTTATCACCAGAGGAGGTCTCCCAGGAGCGGGACTGCAAACGACCTTCCACAAGGATGCGCCTGCCTTTGGAGAGATACTGGTTGGCCAACTCGGCCTGCTTGTTCCAGACCACAACGTTTATGTAACAGGTCTCGGTCTTCCTCTCTCCTGCCTTATCCCTATACTGGGAATTTATCGCAAGCCTTAGTGTTGCCACCGGGATTCCTGTTGGGGTAAATCTCAACTCAGGATCCCTGGTAAGATTCCCTATAATGAATACCTTGTTAAACGAAACCATCTTATCCTCCCTCTAATTAGCTACAACCTCTTCATCCTTTACAAAGAAGACAAACCTGAGTATCCTGTCGTTTATCCTGAATAGGTCTCTTACTTTGTTCACTGTCTTGCTGTCCATCCTAACAACAACTCGATAGTAAAGGGCCTCGTTCTCTCCATCTATCTCATAGGCAAGCCTGCGTCGTTTATCCCAGATCTCCTCTTCAAGGATCTCTCCGCCATTAGTAGTCAGGACCTTTTTTATCTCCTCTGTAACGGCCTCAGGTGATATGTCCTGAGCCCCTGCTGCCAGGTCTTGCTCCCTGACCCGCAATCTAATCAAAAACATACCCTCATAAACGCGTTCCATCTTCACCTCCGATAAACTTTAACACATAATCCGCATTGTTTACCTCTGACATCAACCTTTCCCTATCGTAGTCTTGAATCCATTTATCTATAATGGCGAAGGCAGATTCAAGATACCCTGGTAAAAATCTCTTTTGTTCTTCAGAAAATTCTTCTAGCACATATTCTACCACATCATGCGATGATGGTCTATCAACTCCCATGCGGAGCCTCGCAATCGCATTACTGCCCAGGACAGAGAAGACCGACTCCAGGCCTCTATGCCCACCAGAAGAGCCCTTAAGCCTCAATCTTACCCTTAGCCAGGGCAGGGCAATATCATCGCATATTAATAAGATATCTTCAAGTCCAATCTCTCTTATAAAGTCTACCACCGCCTTACCTGTATTATTCATATATGTATAGGGCAGAAGCAAGATGGCATCATCCAACTGCGCAGTTTTGTACGGCCTAAACAAGTCTTTATGCCATTTCAAGGAATGCCTGCGGGCATATTCTTCTACTGTCAAAAACCCAATATTGTGCCTGGTATATCTGTATTTAGGCGGATAGTTGCCCAACCCTACTATCAGCTTCCTCGCCATTTCTGCCTCCATATCAAGGAAAAGGGCCCATGTTTTGTTTTTCATTATATCACAGACATTAAGTGCCTATCCTGGATTTAATGAAACAGATTTCCCCAGGGACTTTTTGTTTAACTTGCCTGTTGCCTGGTACGCGGGTCAAGGTAATAGAGGGCAAGATCGCTTACCAGGTTGCCCAACAGAAGCATTATCCCGCTCAGCATAAGTCCCGCAAGGACGAGGAAGACATCTTGAGACTGTACGGCAGAGAGCATAATAGTGCCCAGGCCTGGCCAGTTGCATATTATCTCGGTAAGGGCCGCACCTGAAAGGATATCTGATAACTGGTAGCCAAAGATAACGACCAGGGGATGTATAGCATTCGGTAAAACGTACTTAGAAAAGACGTATCTTTCAGGAATACCTTTCGAGTAGGCGTTTAAGACAAAGGGCATGCGCATCTTTTCCAGAAGATTGGCGCGCACTATTCTGAACAATGCACCAATAGAAGGCAGAGATATTACCAAAGCAGGAATGACTAGATGACGAGCTATGTCCAGCAATTTTAAAGGAAAAGGAAGCGAATCATAGAAAAGGCTGTGCATACCACCCAGGGGTAATATACCGCTAAGCAAAGCGAAAAAGAGAAATAGAAAAGCCAGAAAAAAGGAAGGCAAACACATAAACACAAAGGCAAGGATGCTCAAGACAGGATCCAACCGCCTTATCCTAACCGCCCATATCCCCATAGGGATAACTGCAATCCATATCACTGCCATTGAGACCAGTGAGAGAAGTAATGTATTTTTTATCCGAGAGGAGATTACATCAATAACCGGACTGTGGTAATAGAAGGAATAACCTAAATCCCCTCTCAAGAGGTTAACCAACCACCAGAAGTACTGTACAAGCAATGGCTCATCCAGGTGATAACGCGCCTCATAATCCTTTATCATCCGTTCGGATATCTGGGGGTTTAATCGCATCCTATTGAAGTAATTACCCGGACTGATATGCATAAGAATAAATGCAACAAGGGAAACCCCCAAAAGAAGGGGCAAGGCCCAGATTATCCTGTGCAATACTATTCTGAAAAACATAATTTCAAATCATATACTGCACCCATATAAACCCGAATTATGCATTAGAATTATCTATCTTTCATCGAATAAAACTCAAAACTTAAATCTCAAAAGTCAAAACCACAGCCTAAAACCATGAATCTTCTTAATTTTTTCTCTTTTCCCATTCTTTTGTCAGCTAAGCTCTCAATTCTTGCACTCCCTTTCACCTTCTTAAGTTCCGTTTTTTTCATATTAAAATCAGTTTTCATTTTTGAGTTGCGGCTTTCAGTTAATATTATTGCATAATTTGGTCAAGAGGATATTATCCTGGCCTCTATACCGGCCTCACTGAATGCCCGCAGGGCCTCTTGACTGCTAGTCAGATAAATAATCTGCCACCCTGATTGTACCAAAGACAGAAGGAGCTGGACCTGCTTGCGCAACCTTAAGGCATCAGAGAATATAAATACATCGTCAAGTAGAAGAAAGGCAGGCTCTTCATATAGCTGCTCAATAAGTGCGGCCTTAAAGGCAAACAATACCTGCTGCCTGGCTCCGGAACTCAAACAAGAAAGCCTATACTCTCCTTCTTCTGATATCAGCCATATGTCGTCTTTACCTACCCTGACACTGGCCGAGTTATACCTGCCTAGCGTAAATAAAGATAGATAATCGATGAATCTACTTGACATTATCAACTGACTAACCTTTTCAAACTGTTCTTGTCTTGACCTGGAAAGCACCCTTGCCCAGGCAGCCCCGCCAAGTATCCTCGCCGCAATCTGCCTAAGTTCTTCTTCCAACTCTATTTGATGATTCTTTAATTCAACAAATATACGCTTTATGTTGTCCGTGTATTCACAGCCCACCGCCGAGACTATAGCGGTCTTGAGACTGTTAATCCTGGACTCCTCCTTAGTCAACCTCTCCTTAATCTTGCCTATCTTCTCAACCATATCCTGTTCACGAGTCTGATCATAGACCACCTCAGTACTGTCTATGTCAAAGACCATATCGGCCTCAGATACTCCAAGGCGGCTTAGTTCCTCTTGACAGGCGCACAGTTGAGCCTCAAGCTCCTTTCGCCTGCGGTAATACTCCTCTATGAAAGACCGGGCATTTTGCCCTGCAGTCAGGCCATTTAAGTACCTAAGCTCCTGAGAAAGATCCAGCTCCATTGAACGAATGTCATCCTCTATAACCCTGCGCTCTGTAATACGCCTGGCCAAATAATCCCGGTATTCCCTTAATTCCTCTAGGGAATCAAAACCCCTTTCAAAGTAGTCAGATGCCTTTTTAAATATGGCCTCATGCTGGGCCTGATAATATTTCAATTCCTTGCCATAGATCAGAAAAAGGACTGATGATAGTATCAACCCCGCACCCATTAGTTTTACAACAATACTGGGAAAAAACATCGCCCCAATCCCCAGTAACAGGCCAAGATATAAGACAAGGGATGGAAATCTTCTCTTCCTACTAGGTAGATTTTCCAAGGCCTTGATAAGCCCATCTACAAAGACAAGCTGCTCATCTGATATATCAGGCAGATCCTTTCTTCGTCTCTCCAACATAGCCTCCAGCTTGCCTATCCTAGCCAAGACCTGTTCTGCTTCCGTAACCTTATCAATATCCAGAGCAGATATTTGCTTCTGAAGTTCTTTCAATCTGGAAAACAACCTCCCCGCCAACGCCCTCTTCTGTAGTAACAGGTGATTTAATTCCTCTTCTAAATGCAAAAGCTCATCCCTATCTCTCAGCAGCGATACCTCTGAAAAAGAATAAAACTCCCTCTCTAGCCTGCGCAGTGTCTTGAGTTGTTTCTCTATATCAAACGCCCGTTTATAGAGTCCAATCCGCCTGCCATTCACCTGCCCCTCATGTACCTCCATGACACCCGTACCCTCCAGGGGATTCCAGCCTAGAATATCCGAAGGGAATAACAGACCCGTAAGTAATTGGGAGACCATCTCTGGATCGTCGGCCTCGGTAGGCCAGGAAAAGAGTAGCTTTGCCATGAGCCCAGAGTCCTGCGAACTTATCCTCTTCTTTCTGCGCCGGGCCGGAAAAGTAAGATTAATCCTCTTGCCCTTATTCTCCAGAGTCAGGACTGCGCTGCCCACAAACTCCTCATCTACCCTTATCCCAGGATAGACAACCGATGGCGAACCAGTCAACGCAGAAATCATTGCCTCCATTAACGTGGTCTTACCTGTCTCATTGTCGGCATAAAAGAGATTCAGGCCGATATCAAATTTAAATGATTTGCTGGTTCTATAAGGACCCCAATTGGTTATGGATATATTTAATAACTTCATCTCCTTTTCAGTACCCTCTCAGAAAATAGGTCCAAACCAGTACGCAGGAGTTCATCTTTTATGTCCAGGCAATTCACCCCACATAAGCCTATTCCTTCATTGCAGAGCATATCCACCTCCTGTCTGAACATATCTACAAGCCCGGCATAGCGCTCTGGAAGGGCAACTGGAATAACATCTAGGCTCAAAGAGGCAACTGGTTTATCCTGAAAAAAATTATCAATTATTGAAATCGTATCTGCTTGGCTAACATAGATATTTAATTTTAAATCAAGATGCAATGCCGAAATCCAATCAGGACGAGTCGATAGTGAGGCCTCAAGTCCTCTCCACATACGAGACAACATATCTTCAAGCTCATCGCTATCGTAGATGGACAATTCTTCTTTCCAATACAGTGGCCCCCTCTCTATGACCCGCCACTCTATGGAAAGACTTTGGCTATCCACCACAGCATACCTTCTCAAACCAGTTTCATTCTTGGATATTGGATAAGCAGAACCACAGTAGACCACACCAAGATCATCGTATGCAGGGCCTGAATGGATGTGACCTAGGATAACTCTGGTAGGTCTGAATAGGGAGAGATCCAACGGGGTAATGGGAAAATAACCTGCATCGTCATAGTAGACCTCCCCATAAAGCAAGTCTCCATGAGATATAAGTATCCAGTCCTTTCTTGATAGGCCCAACTCTCTATCGATAGAAAACAGGACTTGCCCCATAGAGACATTCTCATGATAAGGCAAAAGAAGAACGTTATCCGTATCCGGTAAAAATGTAGGGACATTTATTGAAACAAGATTCTTAAGCCCTACATACCTATCAGAAAATATATCCCCTATCATATCGTGGTTGCCCAGTACTACATAGATATTAAGGTCTTCAAAGTCCCCACAAATCCGCCTTATATCCTCGTATGGGAAAGGAGCGCCTTCACAGAAGTCACCTGCCACAACCACTGTTCTTATGCCCTGAGAGGATGCATCCGAGAGGATCCAAGCAAAGACCTCAAGTCTTTCAGGGGCATCCTTTGAGAGATGTGTATCGGCAAGTACAGCAAATCTCATATCACAAGCATAAACCCGGATTATGCATTAGAATTCTTTACCTTTCAGCGCCCTGTTAATCAAATAGCTCTTTTCTCATTTAAAAATAACTCAAATCTAAAATCTCAAAGGTCAAATCCACAGCTTAAAACTTAAATCTTTTGTTTTATCCTTTTTCCCTTACCCCTTTATCGTCGGCCAAGCTCCCAGTTCCTGCGCAACGCCTTACTCCCTGTAAATCTACCTCCCCTGGCTAAATTAAAATCAGTTTTTACTTTTGAGTTGTGGTTTTTAGTTTTACGTTTTGAGTTTTGACTTTTTAGTTTAACCACAATAGTTATTTCAGATAATTCATTGCTGAATCCAGGGATAGCCTGGTCTGCTGGCCTGTATGCATATTTTTTAAGGAAACCTGTCTTGAGCTGGCCTCCTCACTGCCAATTATAATCACATAATCAGCCCCGAGTTTATTTGCCCAGCGCATTTGAGACTTAATAGAACGGCCAGAAAAATCCATAACTACGGGAATAGAGTTTGCCCTCAACTCACTCATAACCTTAAAGGCATAGTCTATACAATCAGAATCATATATAACGGCCGCCAGACTCTCCCCTTCTATCACAGGCAAAACTGACTCCTCCTGCATTGCAATAATGAGCCGCTCCATTCCAATGGCAAAGCCAATCCCTGGGATATCCAGTTTACCACCACTTATCTCTCTTACAAGACCGTCATATCTTCCACCAGCAGCCATTGCATCCTGCCCCCTGCCAAGACCGGGATGAACCACCTCAAAGACGGTTTTTTCATAGTAATCAAGACCTCTAACTAGAAACCTGTCTTTTTCAAACCTTACTCCCATCTGTTCAAGCAAAGAAAGGAATCTATCGAATTCCTGTCGACAGCTCGGGCATAGATAATTGTCCATTATAGCCAAGGAAGAGACAACCTGACGACAAGAAGGATTCTTACAGTCAAGCACCCTGAATATATTCCTGTCGAATCGCCTTTGGCAATCAGGACACAGTTCATTTCTTTTATTAGAAAGTCCCTGGCGAAGCCCCTTGGAAAGGGCCAATTTATCTGCACTGCATCCCAGGGAATTTATCTTAACAAGTTGGTCTTTCAAACCAAGAGATGATAAAAACGACCAGAGAATAAAAACCGTTTCTGCATCGCTATAAGGTCCAGCAGAAGAGAATATCTCAACCCCTATGTGATGGAACTGCCTCAACCGTCCCTTCTGAGGTCGTTCACCTCTGAACATAGGGCCTATATAAAAGTATCTCTGAAATGGATCCGTCTTATCTAACCGATGCTCACAATAGGCCCGCACAACCCCTGCGGTGCCTTCTGGCCTTAATACGAATTTATCCTCACCCCTGACTATGGTAAACATCTGCTTTTCTACTATATCCGTAGAATCTCCCAAGGAACGCAAAAACAGGAAGATATCCTCAATTATAGGGGTACGTATCTCTTTTATTGCATAGATACGAAAAAAGGCGCGCGCCTTCTCCTCTATATAATTCCAGATATAAACAGAATTAGGCAGGATATCGTGGGTACCACGCAGTGCCCTATAGGACATAAGAGACCCTGATTACTTTATCTTTTGCTTCATCTCAAGGCCAGGCTTAAACACAACCACTCGTCTGGGCGGAACAGGAACCGCTTCACCGGTACGGGGATTTCTACCAACCCTTGACTTTCTTTCCTTAACCTTAAAGACACCGAAATTTCTCAACTCTATCTTATCACCCATAACAAGGGCCTCTGTCATCAGATCAAAGGTCTTTTGAACAACCAGACGCACATCTGCTTGTTTTAAACCCGTCTCATCCGCAATCTTCAGGATAATATCCTTCTTCGTCATAATCCTGCCTCCCCAAAATTATATCTAGCTATCATTCCCGGTCAAGATAATCTCTAAGAAGGATTATAACATATATCTCATCGTCTTAAAATAGTTTTTCAATCTACCCACCTTAAGCCATAACATACACCAGATTTATAAACAAATCTCTATCCCCTTCTTCTATCCTCCAGTTGTCTTAAGGCATCTTCAGCAGCCATTACTATGGCATTATTGGCTGGGAGAAAACTCTGATAAGGCTGTGCAGAATAACTCAACTTTGCTATCCTATCCAGAGATAACTTATTCTGCAATGCCATGCTTAAGATATCTACTTTCTCGGTAACACACATAGTAGATACTACCTGAGCGCCCAACAGGTCTCCAGTATCAGCATTGACTATCAACTTCACCTTTACAAATCCTGGCTCAGGGAATATAGGGAACATCGCCGTTGTCTCTGCCTTGGCCACAATCAGATTCTTAAAACCTCTCTTCCGGGCTACTGTCTCATTAAATCCAGTACCACCAACACGCACACCGTAGGCAATCGTCGCAGCCCCATTTACAAACCCCTCATAATAGTCTTGTCTGCCCGCTATATTGCGACCTGCCACCTTTCCCATAGGTACGGCATTTGTCGCCAGTTTGCCCGGAATAGGCCTGCCGTCTATAACAGATTTAAAAGAAGTACAATCACCTGCTGCATACACTCCCTCTATATTCGTCTCCATCCTTTCATTGACAATGATACCATCCCTATCTATTCCTAGCCCACTATCCTTGAACAAATCAACATTGGGTCGCATTCCCACTGAAAACAGGACTATATCATCGCTAGATAAGGTAATCCGAGCACCATCAGAAAGGACTATTGCCTCAGCAAATCTATTGCCTCTAACCTCTGAGACCATAGTAGACAGGTGCAGATGGATACCATTTTCATCCATCTTTTCTTCAACCAATTCACTCATATCCTTATCAAGTATTGAAGGCAAAAGATGGCTAGAGGCCTCAATCAGGTGCGTCTCAAGCCCTTTATGTTTGAATGCCTGGGCCATCTCTATCCCAATAGAGCCAGCACCCACTACAATGGCCTTCTTCGCACCTTCTTTAAGTTTATTATGGATTGAGAGCAGGTGATCCTCCCTTTTGAATACAAAGACATTCTCCAGTCCAGCAGGAACAAAATCCGGCAGGATTGGCTCTGCTCCGGTTGCAATCAATAACCTATCATAAGAAATTCGGCTACCATTGTCGAGGTCAAGAGTCTTATTAGAGAGGTCAACCGCGACAACAGATGCCTTTATAAGGCTGGCACCAACACCTGTAATTAACTCATCCTTTTTGTATATCTTCTCAAAGTCAATTTTGTCTTCCAAGACATAGGGCATAGCACAGTAGATCAGGCTCTTTGCCTCGGGACGAATGACAATCACGTCCATATCAGGACGAAGTATCTTTATCGTCCTGCAGGCACGTATACCCGCAGGCCCACCGCCTATAATAACAACCTTCATCATAATCTACCCCCTGATTTTCAATAAAAAACCTTTCATCTAATTAACCATCCTCATCAGCCTGGTTTTTATTTTATCACATATTTTGAACCATAGTTTAAAAACTGCCCATTCTCTCCCCGGCCGTTATCTCACTTATTACCTGCCTCAACAGCCTGCAATAGAGGTCAAAGCCAACCGCAGCAATATAGCCGTGTTGTTCAGTCCCCAATATATTGCCCGCGCCCCTTATTTCCAGATCTTCCATTGCCAGGTGGAATCCGGCCCCTAGATCACTATATTTCTCGATAGCTTTCAGTCTCTTCTTTGCATCTTCGGACAACAATTCCATAGGAGGCAGACAAAAATAGGCATAGGCCTGACGGTCATACCTACCCACGCGACCGCGCAACTGATGTAATTCTGCAAGACCAAACATATCTGCCCGTTCTATAATAAGAGTATTCGCATTGGGAATATCTATGCCGGACTCGATTATTGTGGTACACACAAGCACATCTATCTTATGATTAATAAACTCCAACATAACCCGCTCAAGTTCTGCTGGTAGCATCTGACCGTGGGCAACCGCTATCCTTGCATCTGGCAGAAGACCTCTCAACCACTTTGCCCGTCTCTCTATCGTCTCCACACGGTTATGCAGAAAAAAGACCTGCCCGTCCCTAGAGAGTTCCTTCTCTATAGCCTGCCTGATAATATCTTTATCAAAACGCACAAGCCTTGTCTCTACCGAAAGCCTATTTTGAGGCGGAGTGCTTATAACCGATATATCCTTGATCCCCATTAAGGACATATAAAGAGTCCTTGGAATAGGCGTTGCGGTCATTGTTAAAACGTCCACCAAAACCCGCATCCGCTTCATCCTCTCCTTATGCTTTACCCCAAATCGCTGTTCCTCATCTATAACCAGCAGACCCAGATCCTTAAATCTCACATCTGGGGAAAGGAGCCTGTGCGTTCCAATTACTATATCTACCTCTCCCCGCTCCAACCCCTCCAGGACCCTCTTCTGTTCACGCCTTGTCCTGAACCTGGAAAGCATCTCAACCACAACCGGAAAGTCTTTCATCCTTTCTCTAAAATTCGTATAGTGTTGTTCAGCAAGCAATGTGGTCGGTACAAGAATTGCTACTTGCTTGCCTGCAAGGACCGCTTTAAACGCTGCCCGCATAGCAACCTCAGTCTTACCATACCCCACTTCACCGCAGATAAGCCTATCCATAGGCCGAGAAGATTGCATATCCATCTTTACATCCTCTATCGCCTTCCTCTGATCCGGCGTCTCCTCATAGGGAAAAGAGGTCTCAAAGGCCATCTGAATTTCGTCGTCTTCAGGGAAGCTAAAACCAGATAGGCGACTGCGCAGGGCCTGTGCCCTCAACATCTCTGCAGCCATATTATATATTCCCCTTTTTACGCGTTCCTTGAGACGCTGCCACTCAGAAGAACCAAGGCGTGAGAGGGTAACCTTTATCCCCTTTTCAAAGCCCATATACCTCTGCACAAGATGGGCATCTTCGATCGGCACATACAATATATCCCCACCAAGATACTCTATGGCAAGGGCATCCTTTTCTACCCCCTTAAACTCCGCCTTTCTCAAGCCAAGGTATCTGCCTATACCGTACTCCGTATGTACCACATAGTCTCCCTCGCGAAAGTCCACAAAATTATAGACAGGCAATTCCTCTAGCACACTTGGATCAATATCTATTATCCGCTTAACTGACTGAGTCTTTCTTCTGGGCAGCAGTACAACGACTTCATAATCCCAAAGCAGGCGTCCATCCGCAGGATTAAACGTCGCTATTTTCTCTATTACATCAAAGTCCCAGGAAAGTCTAATAGGGAAATCAAAAGTAAAGGGAAAGATATCCAAGACCTCACCCCGTACACAAAACTCCCCCTCCTGAAATACAGAAGTGACCCTTTCATATCCAAGCCCAAGAAGTCGGGATGAAAGCTCATCAATAGAAATAGACTGTCGGTGGTATATCTTTATGTGTCTGAACATATTCTTATTATAAATTAAGAATGGATGATAAAAAAGAGAGGTCTCTCTAGTGAGGGGGACAAATCATATAGACGAATGTCCTACACTACAATCCAAGACATATTCAAGGGCAATATAATAGCCCATCTATCCCAATTCTCTACAAAACATAGGACAGGCAATAGATCAAGCCGATAGGAGTCTCTTTATGTTCTTGGCCTCCTGGCCCTCTATCTGCCCGGGTTTTCTCACCCTACGCATACGCTTCGAAGGCTTACCTGTCAAGAGGTGTCTTCTTCCTGCCTTTGCATGCAGGACCTTACCGCTTGCGCTTACCTTAAATCTCTTTCTAGCACCTTTATGTGTCTTGACCTTTGGCATCGCTATCTCCTTTCTCTTCCTTTTTATTATCCTTTGCCTTCTTATTTACACCAGGGGCCATAATTACGGTCAGATTATTGCCTTCCCAACGTTTGTCTCTGTCTATATGGGCCACCTCTTCCAGAGATTCGATTACATTATCCAACAACTGCTCCCCTATGTCTTTATGGGCAAGCGCCCTTCCCCTAAACATAAGCGTAATCTTCACCTTATTACCCTCAGACAAAAACTCTTTTGCCCGATTGAGTTTTATCTCTAAATCGTGCTTATCTATACGAGACTTAAACCTTATCTCTTTTAATTGCGACTGCTTCTGATGTTTCTTGGCCTCACGTTGCTTCTTTTTTTGCTCATACTTATATTTGTTAAAGTCCATTATCCTGCATACAGGAGGGTCAGCAGCAGGGGCCACTTCAACCAGATCCAACTCCATCTCCTCTGCCTTTTTAAGGGCCTCATAACTCTTCATCACTCCTAACTGGATGCCATCAGGCCCAATAACCCTGACCCTTGGACTCCTTATCTCGTGATTAATTCGTATGTGTCTTTCATCGAAAATAATACACCTCCTTGTTTAACTTCACCTATTTTAAAACATCAAATACCCTATCAAGAGAGACACTGCCCAAATCTACCTTACCTCTCTGTCTAACCGAAACAGTATTCGAACCCACCTCTTTTTCCCCTACTATCAACATATACGGGACCTTTTGTTTCTCTGCAGTGCGTATCTTTTTCGGCAAAGTATCAGAACCTGTATCCAGACTTACCCTTATATCCCTTTCCATAAGCAGGCCCCTGACCTTTTCTGCATAGTCGAAAAACTTCTCAGAGACAGGCAATATCCTTACCTGCTCGGGAGAAAGCCAGAAAGGAAAGGCACCAGCATAGTGCTCGATGAGTGTGCCAATAAATCTTTCTATACTGCCAAGAACGACCCTATGTATCATTATTGGCCGCTTTGGCTGACCATCACTATCTATGTATTCCAGGGAAAACCTCTCAGGGAGGGAAAAATCGCACTGGATAGTAGCGCACTGCCAGGTCCTCTTTAATGCATCTCTCAACTTGACATCTATCTTTGGTCCATAGAAGGCCCCATCCCCTGGATTTATCTTATAGGCCATTCCACGCCTCTCCAAGGCAGATTTAAGGGCATCTGTAGCCCTATCCCAATTCTCAATAGTCCCTATAAACTCATCAGGCCTTGTGCTTATCTCTATCTCAAAATCATTAAAACCAAATACATCCAATACATCCAGGACAAACTCTATTACCTTGCCTATCTCCTCTTCTACCTGATCCTGTCTGCAGAATATATGCGCATCGTCCTGGGTAAAGCCTCGAACTCGTAAAAGTCCATGCAAGACACCTGCGCGCTCGTGCCTGTAGACAGTACCCAACTCAAAGAAACGAATTGGCAGGTCTCGATAGCTGCGTATCTTCGACTTATACACCATAATATGTCCGGGGCAATTCATGGGCTTTATCCCATATTCTTTTCCATCCAGATCAAACATATACATATTTTCCCTGTAGAAATCGTAATGCCCGGATATCTTCCATATATCGGCCTTCATTATATGAGGAATAACCACCAATTGATAGCCCCTCTTAAGGTGTTCCTTTTTCAGGAAATCCTCCAGGATAGACCTCAACAAAGCGCCCTTAGGATGCCACAACACAAGTCCTGGCCCTATCTCATCATAGAAATCAAATAATTCCAGCTCCCTGCCAAGCCTTCGATGGTCTCGTTTTTTCGCTTCCTCCAAAAGATTCAGATATTCCTTTAATTCCTCCTGGGTCTCAAATGCCGTACCATAGATACGCTGCATCATAGGATTGTCTTCATCTCCTCTCCAATAGGCACCAGCAACAGACAATAGTTTCACTGCCTTTACCCTGCCGGTTGACTCTACATGCGGACCTCGACAAAGGTCTATAAATTCCCCATTCTGATAAAAGGATATGGCCTCAC
>WGAY01000003.1 GCA_015494585.1 Candidatus Omnitrophota bacterium
CATAGCCGAGGCATATAATACTACTGCGACAAATCCTTCCTATGATATCTATGTAACTGCTGGTCTGTTGAGGTTTGTGCTTGGCGCCAACGCCGACAGCAATGAGATAGCGACCATATCGATTTCTTCCATGAGGGCAAATCAGCTCGGTACTTCTACTGCAGGAAGCCAGGGTCTTTTGGCGATCAAGTCTGGTGGAACTTATGACCTGGATTCAAATGCGTCTACGGCTGTGGATATTATTGATGAGGCAATCAATGACGTCTCTACTCAGAGGGCAACGCTTGGTGCGTTCCAGAAAAACACACTGGAAAGCACGATTGCGAACCTCGGTGTTACCAGAGAGAACATACAGTCCTCTGAGAGCCGTATTAGGGATGTGGATATGGCAGAGGAGATGGTCAACTTTACAAGGCTGCAGATCCTGCAGCAGGCGGGTACAGCTATGCTTGCACACGCAAACGTTGCTCCTCAGTCAATATTGCAGCTCCTTGGTTAACAGGGATAATGGCGCCCCGTATTTTACGGGGCGCTTTTCTCTTTAGATAAAGGAGTAAGGGAAATGGAAAGCAATAGCGTAAACAGCAATTACAGTAAGGCGATGACCAATATCCAGGATTATTTTAATTCCTCTTCCAAGCAATTTGAGCAGGCTATGGAGATAATCAATAGAAAGGCCTCTTCTGGGGAGATTTCGGTTCAAGATAAGGAGATGCTAGAAAAGTTAAAGGAAGAGGCGATAAAGTCATCTCAAGAATTGGCAGAGCAGCTTAATAAGATAATGAAGAGTATGGAGAAGGATTATCGCTTCCATCCATTTGTTGATGGCACGGATCTTGCATATGTAGAGGTGATAAACCCTACGACAAACAAGGTGATAAAGCAGATCCCTCCAGAGCAGATGATAGAGGCATTGTTGAAGATACACAATGCCATAGGGGTTATTTTGGATAAATATTTGTGATTTTTCAGTAGATAGGAAGAGGAAGGAACTCAAGAAAGGGGTGCTTGATGCCAGGGGTTAATAGTGTTTCAGGTCTGGTCTCGGGCCTGGATACGCAGAACATCGTCGATCAGCTGATAGAGATAGAATCCTATCCCCTGAAGCTATTGCAGGCAAAGAGAGAATTAGAATTACAAAAAAAAGAGGCCTGGAGGACCCTTCAAACCAAATTGCTGACTTTCAAATTAGGGGCATATGCCCTGGCTAGAACAAATCTCTATAAGACAAAATCAGTCTCTAGTTCAGATACAGAGATATTAACTGCCTCTGCCAGTACTTCTGCCAAGATAGGTACGTATTCTCTATTAGTAAAGCAAATAGCAACCACTCATCAGAGTATCAGCGGGGGTTTTGTTGATAGTGATTCTGCTATTGGTTCCGGTAGTCTTACCATAAAGATGGGAGGCTATATTGACAAAAAGACTCCACTTGCCTTTATTAATAATCAGTCAGGGTTTTCCCGTGGTTCTATCAAGATAACCGACAAGGCTGGCAATAAGGCAACAATAGATTTGAGCAGGGCAATAACTGTACAGGATATAATAGATACGATAAACGAAAACAATACTGTACAAGTTGAGGCGTCTGTTGAGGGTGACCATCTGGTTATTACAGATACATCCGGTGGTAGCGGAAACCTGGTAATAGAGGAGGTCTCTGGTGGGAGCAGTGCGAGTTCTTTGGGGATATTAGGGTCAACTTCAGGTACGAGCATAACCGGTTCTGATATAAACAATATCGTCTCTACAACTGCTTTAGAGTTGTTGAACGAAAATACCGGAGTCAGGAGATATGCCTCTGGTGCTGATATAAGGATAACCGCAAGAGACGGCTCAAGTTTTGACGTTGATATATCCGATGCCGATACGGTCCAGGATATCTTAGATGCCATAAACAATGCCTCAGGCAATGCCGGAAAGGTTACGATTTCCATAGATACTGATGGCAATAGGTTCAAGATAACAGACAATACAGGTGGAACAAGCAATCTTACTGTCCAGAGCCTGAATTCAAGTTATACAGCAGAAGACCTAGGAATAAACGGCTCAGTTGCGTCTACTTCTTTGACCGGAAAGGCCGTAATAGCAGGCCTGAACGATGTCCTATTAAATAGATTTAATGGTGGGGATGGTGTTGATTTGGGTAGTTTTGTTATACAGGACAGGGCGGGCAATACTGCTACCATAGATATTTCAAGCGCCGAGACATTGCAGGATGTTCTGGATGCAATAAATAATGCATCGGGTATATCTGTAACTGCATCTATAAATAGTTCTTATACGGGAATAAAGCTGACGGATACCTCTGGCGGGTCGGGAACACTTTCGGTAACAGAGGCAGGCGGTACAACTGCCTCCGATTTAGGGATATTGGGCTCAACAACTTCATCTACTTTAGAAGGCAGCGATGTCAATCTGCAGTTTATCTCAAGATATACCCGCCTTGATTCGCTAAATGGTGGAACAGGTGTTACCAAGGGAACGATAAAGATAACCGATAGGGCTGGTAATAGCGCAAGTATTTCTCTGAATAGCAGCTCTATAGAAACCATAGGAGATGTTATAGACGCAATAAACAACGCCTCGGGGATTAGTGTTAAGGCGCGTATAAACGATACTGGTAGCGGGATTGTTGTTGTAGATTTAACAGGGGAAGAAGAGAATGTCTTGCGGATAGAAGATTTGAATAATGGAAGGATGACAAAGGACCTAAATATTTATGGTAACACGAGTGCAGAGCAGAAGAAACACGGAGATGACCTGTCTTATATGACCGCATCTACGCTTTTATCGCGGCTTAACGATGGATTGGGGGTTGCTTCTGGATATATAAAGATAACCGATAGAGACGGCAATTCGGCGACTATTGACCTGACTTCGGCTACAACGATTCAGGATGTATTGAACGCAATAAACAGCGCATCGATAAATGTGACTGCAACCATTGACTCCACGACTGGCAATGCTATAAACCTTATTGATTCTAGCACAGGTGCTGGGGCATTTAAGGTGGAGGAACTGGGATCAACTACTGCTGAAGACCTGGGCATCCTCCAAGCAAGTGGGGTAAATTCTTCCACTATCTCTGGGAAGGATATCTTGAGCGATGTAAATGACAGACAGCTTGATTTACTCAACGGGCTTTCAGGTGTCAGTGGCACATGGTTTACTATTACCAATACCTCGGGATATACTGCAACCATAGACATAAGTAGCGCTCGCACGATTCAAGACGTTATCCAGACAATAAATGGTAATACTGCCTTGCAGGTTACTGCCAGTTTTACTTCCAATGGTCAGGGGATAAAACTCGCCGACAATTCAGGCGGTACAGGGACATTAAGCGTAAGCGATGGCAATGGTGCAGCCGCAAGCCTTGGTATAAATATTAGCGCCTCGGGTAGTACGATAAATGGGAATGACATTCTCTATTTGACTACATCCAGTTCTTTGCAAGTAGTAGGGGATGGAAAAGGAGTGGACAATGCATCAGGATTGGATGATATAAGGATTATTGCAAGGGACGGAACGACAATAGATGTAAATATTGATAGCGCATCAACTATTCAGGATGTGATAGATGCAATAAATAATGATACAGACAATGGAGGCAAAGTAACAGCATCGCTTTCGTCTGACGGTTTGAGGTTGGTTATTACAGATAACACAGGTTCAACGGCAAATAATCTCTCAATACAGAGCATAAATTCTACTACAACAGCAGAGGACCTGGGTATTGCTACATCAGTTGCTACTTCGTCTGTTACGGGGGAAGAATTAATTTCTACTTTCGGCGACAGACTGCTTAGCGCGTTAAATGATTTTAGTGGTATTACCACTGGCTCGTTTACCATAACCGACAGATCTGGTGCAACTGCCACAATTAGTGTTACTTCTTCTGCTAGGTCCTTGGCAGACGTTGTTTCGGCCATTAACTCTGTTTCCGTTGGAATAGAGGCAGAGATTGGAAGCGATGGCAAGGGAATAATCATAAAGGATACAACTGGGCAGGAGGGCAAGCTTTATATTGAAGACAACGCTGTTTCCCAATCTCTTGGTATAGAAGAGACGACAGGAGTCTCAAATACCAGTTACGATGGGGCATTTTCCTGGACAATAACCATAGACGATAACGATGATTTAGAAGACGTAGCAGATGCAATAAACGATGCAGATGTGAGTGATAGGTTTTCTGCCTTTGTCCTAAATGACGGGACAGGGGTTAATCCCTATAAATTGGTCATAAATAGTAAATTTAGCGGTACTAGAGGAAGACTTCTTATTACATCTACCAACTCAAATCTCTCATTTAGTGAATCGATCGAGGCTAAGGATGCCCTGGTGCTTGTTGGTGGGGAAGGAGGTACGCCGATAGTAAGCAGCTCTAACGAAGTGAAAAATGCTATACAGGGACTTACACTTAGCCTTTATACTGCTTCAGATGATCTAGTAAGCGTGAAGGTAGAACAGAATACAGAAGAGCCGTTAAGCACAGTAAAGAGCTTTATAGATACCTATAACGATATCGTTGACTATATATCTGAATTGATGTCCTACGATACTGAAACAGGGGAATCAGGAGTATTGCTGGGCAGTGTTTCATTGATGAATCTTCAAAATGAGTTGTTTTCTATGGTTACGGATTCCGTAGATGGCCTGCCGTCAACTATGAATCATATCTCGGCAGTAGGTATTACTTTCAACAGCGATGGACATCTGGAGATAGATGAGAGCAAGTTTGAGGAAAAACTGACAGAGGACCCGGATGCAGTGGCTAATCTGTTTAATTATGAAGTAAATATGGCCTTGGGAGATAATGGCGGTAGTGCAACCGCATCCTCTACATCAACTGGATATAGCCCGAGCAGGGTAATAAATGGCAACACTAGTGAAGATGAGTTTGGAGCAAATTCGAATGGCTGGATGAATGGTGTGCAAAATGAAAGTGGGGCCTACCTTGAAATAGATTTTAGTAGGCGGATCTCTCTATATAAGATAAAGGTCTTTGCTCCCAGTACTAGTGGGGAAAAATTGACAGACTATACGCTACAGTACTGGTATAACGACCAGTGGAATGACTATAGGACGGTTTCAGGCAATACCCAATCAGAGATATTACACTTCTTTACCCTGCCTTATTATACGGACAAGATTAGGTTCTACAATATGGAGGGTGAAGATGGCTATGCGCGGGTAATAGAGGTCCAGGCAACAGAGGCACGTGGCGTGGGCTTGAGGATAAATGGCCGTCTTGCGTATCTTACGGACCCAGAAGTAGGAGTTATAAACAATGAATTGGATAATATAGAAGATAATATTGAGGTCTATGACTACCAGATAAAAAATATGCAAGAACGACTGGAAAAGAGACGCAATTACCTCTACAATCAGTTTAATAGAATGGAGCAGTTGATGGGGCAGATGAATGCAATGAGTTCTTGGCTTGCATCTCAGGCTCAACAGATGAAGTAAAAAAGGGGGGAGATATGGATCCACTTAAGGCCTATAAATCAGTAAAGACTCAGACAACCTCTCCGCAACAGGCAATAGTAATGGCTTACGATGGGATTATTAATTTTTTGAATTTGGCCAAAACAAAGATGCAGGAGCGCGATTTTTATATGACTAACGAATATATTTTTAAGGCTAGAAGATTGTTGTCAGAGCTCACCCTAGCCTTAAACGACGAGGCGGGAGAGCTTGCAGATAACTTCAGGGCACTTTACAATTATTGCTATAACCGGACCATAGAGGCAAATTTGAGGAAAAACCCTGAAATTATAGATGAGGTAGTACAGCTTATATCTCCGTTGGCAGATGCCTGGCATGATGCAGTGGAAAGGATAAATCAGGAGATCTTTGCTCAGGAAGGCGCAGTTTCCCTGGAAGAAAAAGTTGCCTGATGGACCTTATTTGCTTTGATTCGTTTTCCCCCCCCCAGTTTCTTCAGGGTAGAGGCATTGCCAATAGTTTTCTGCTTAGGTCTCTGGCAAGGTATAGCCAAGCAGTAGATAGCTTCTATTTTTTCCTTGGTTCGCTAAACGAAAAAAATGCTTTTTTTTCAAGCCATCCGTTCTTGAATAAAGATAATGCCTCGATATATCTGAGAGAGGCCTTTTTATCTTTTGAGTTAGATAATGGTATAATCTTCCAGCCGGATATAGAGCTGTTCCACATAATGGCTATGAGGCAGTTACTTCATCGCAGGGAACCGATAATTGGCCTGACGCATACCATAAGCTATCCAAGGTTGTTGGAACAATTGCAAAGGGCAATCCCATCTTTGCGAGGGAATGACAGGATTATATGTACCTCTGATACTGCTAAAAAAGTGTTGATGAAATTGGGGATACCTGAAGAAATTTTGCCGGTAATTCCACTGGGATGCCCAATTGAGGAAAATACAGCCCGTTACTTACGTAATCGTGAGAAATTAAGGCAGGAGTTGAGGTTAGACGATAAAGTAGTGTTCCTTCACTTTTCACGAATATGCGAACACTCAAAGGCCGACCTTATGCCATTACTAAAGGTTGTCTACCGCCTTTCAAAAAGGAGAAGGGATTTTAGGGTAATCATTGCCGGAAGCTCTGATGAGTCCAACTATGCAGAGCTGCTTTCTAAGATTGCGTCTGTGTGGGGTATATCGGATCTGGTCTCTATCGTTACAAACCCACGCGAAGAAGACAAATTTATCCTCTTTTCCATTGCTGATGTGTTTATATGCCTCAGCGATAATTTTCAGGAGACATTTGGTCAGGTTATCCTTGAGGCAATGGCCTTTGGCCTTCCAATAATAGCAACTGATTGGGGAGGGTTCAGGGATACACTTGAAGATGTAAAATCAAAATGGCTTATCCCAAGTTTTACTCTGGAAGGGATAGAGGATGACATGGCTGTATTTGAACACCTGTCCTTTGAGTCAAACCTACACCTGCTCTGGGCAGAGACGATTTGTCTGGACTTAAATTTTTTGGAAAGTGTTATGATTGAAGCAATAGACAAAGGGAAGAATTTGAGAAGGATGGGGGAGGAAAACATTTCTATTGTTGAAAACAAGTATAAATGGGAGAAAGTAATTAGCCAGTACGATAAATTATTTGAGTCCGTGCCGGAAACAGGAGAAGAGAGGGAATCACACTCAAAACCTGATTTTAATAAATTTTCTTCTTATGGTAGGATATTCTACGAGATATATCCCAGTGGGAAATTGTCTAATAGCCAGCTATTGTCTTTAGGAGATGCGGAATTAATAGAAAAAGGATGGGGGATTTACGAGACGATTTCGCCAGTGATTGATCTGGATAGGATACATGGCCTTGCGAATAAAATAGGCGGAGAGAAGATAACAGTAGAAACGGCTCTAACCTATGTGTCTAAACAGGAGCTATTATGGATGATAAAACAGGGTTGGCTGAAATTGAGTTAGACTCTGGCCTCTATCAGAATAACCTTAACTTGCTCAGGACTGATGAGAGGTATTGGGGACTCGCCGATAGACTGGAAACCGTTGAGGTTAGTAAGGATTACAAAGTTATCCTTTCAAAAGATAACCTGCCTGTTATCGTTGCCTTGAGAGATGGCAGGGAAATCCCTTTATGCAGCAGGGTTGATCCCCAAAAGGAGGCCCAGAGATGGGTGGATAGTCTTGACCTTGAAAACAGATTGGATATCTATGTGATAGGTTTAGGGGCTGGTTACCATATAGATGCATTGCTTAAAAAACCGCTGGACCTGATAACAGTAATCGGATTGGATATAAGATTATTCAAGCTATTGATGCATATCCGCGATATCTCTTCTTGGATTAATGAACGAGTGAATCTCTTGATTAATTTAGGCTATGTTGATTTCCTCAATGCCCTAGGCTATAGATTTTTTATAGAAAAGGTTATTTCCCGCCCATTGATTGTATCTTTTCTCCCAGTAACACGTCTCTATCCAAGGAGAAAAGAGCTATATGAAAACCTATGTAGGGATAATATATTAAATGCCCGTATTTGTTTGGTTACTAATATAAGTATAAGCACGCAACAGATTCGCAATTCATTTAAAAATTTCCCGTATGGATTAATGTCTGTTGGGATGGAAGCCTGGTATGATTCAATGAGGGATATGCCGGCGATATGTATTTCAGCTGGTCCGAGTGTGAGAGATAATATCGAATTTTTAAGGCAGGCTCAAGACCGTGCTGTTTTGATTGCTGTAGATACGGTTGTACCGGTTTTACAAAAAAATGGGATTACCCCTGACTTTGTGATAGGCCTTGATTTCTCAGAAAAGAACCGTTATCACTACGACAAGATGAATATGGATGCTCTAAAAGATTCTGTACTAATGGCCATTGCTGATGTTCATGAAGGAATCTTACCAATGTGGAAGGGACGAATGAGTGTGATGCTTTTGAGTCATTTCTTTGGCGACTTCGTTGGACGTAAGATGGCCTTGTTTAAAGGCCTGACAACCGCACATACTGCCTTTTTGTTTGCGATGTTTTCTGGTGCGGATCCTATCATATTGGTAGGACAGGATTTGTCTTATCCAGATCTGAAAAATAGTCATGTTGAAGGGACGACGAACCAGACAAATTTGATGTTGCAGAAAGTAGATGGGAGAGATGTTTTGGCCAAGAGAAAAGGGGAAGAGATAAAATACGTGTGGGCTCGTTGGATAGATGGGGTTGATGGCAATAAGGTTGTAACAGAGGATATAATGGTTTCGTATCTGAGAGACCTAGAGAGAATGATAGAAGTCTGCCCCTCTAGGGTAATAGATAGGAAAGACAGGGGGGCTAAGATATTGGGTACGGATAACCTTTCTATTGAGGAAACTCTTTCTATACTTCCAGAGAATGCAAGGGATAGGATTGATAAGATCAAATCAAGGACAGAATGGGTTTTTACTGGTTTCAAGAAGAGCGAGTTTATAGAGGAATGGAATTTGTTGACAAATCAGATAAAAGAGATGAAAGAGATTTGTAGGGATGCGCAAGTCTCCATTTCAGATATAGAAAGGAGAGTTGAAGGTGAAGATATATCTTCCGAAGATATGGAGGAGGTTAATAAATGGATAGATAAATTATTTGATGATAAATATAGTCGGATTATGCAGTTAGCACAAAGTTTTTCTGCAGCAGTTATGCTTATGGTTAGGAAGTTCCTATATAAAGAAAAGGAAATATCGGCAAAGGAAAGAATAGAGACCATTATGGCCTTCCTCGAGGCACTGGACATAGCTATAGGAGATGTAAAAGAACTCTTTGAGGAAGTAGAAAAGGATTACAAGAGGTTTGGTTTATTATGAAGATTCTATTTTTTCCTCCCGCTAATCTGGAGTTGTTGCCGTTGTTTCTGGATTATATTAAGCTTATGAAGCAATTAGGGGTACAGGTGATTTTATTCGAAGAAAATTATTTCCAGCTGATAAAGATGTTAAAAGAGATAAGGTTTCATTTGGAGCAGCAAAAACCGGATATAGTGTTGGGCTTTGATAATTATTTTCTGGATGTAATTATAGATAAAGGGATAATACACAAACCCGTATTCGAAGAATTAGGTGTTCCATACTTTTCTATTTTGACCTATGCCTTTTTTCGATTGGTTCCTCATATCCGGTCGCATATCAAGATGATGGATTCTTTATTGGGATTTGGTGTAATGGATGATGGGTATAAGTTATTTGTAGAACAACAATTGGGGAAAGACTGTTTTGTCCTGGATTACAGTTTTCCTGAGAGGGGGGCAGCGCAAACAGGAGAAAGAAAGGTATTAGTTGGGGCACCAGATACCGTGAAAGGGAGTAATTCTTTTGAAGATTCATTTATTTCAGATTATACGAGACAAATATATGAGGGTGTAAAAAAGAAAACGCCCATAGCTTTCTCTTCTATTTATCAGGATATCGATGAGGATCTTTTTTCATCTGTTACGGGAGCCTTTATTCTCGGCCAGATCTATAGTGAATGTTTTCTAGACAATATGTCCTTTACAGATGTTCTGGAGAAACGTATGGGTTTGGAAATTGTCAATCGTATGAGTGTTAGGAGTATTAATGAGGCAATTGATAGTCTCTCCAAATATCTCGCGGTCTTTTCCTATTACGATATATTTTCCTCTACTGGTATGGATAAATTTTCCTGGTTTGCATTACGAATTGGCAATGTCCCTATGGCCAGGCGGTATGGTATATGGAAGGAATTGGATATAAATACATTTGAGAACGAGGATGAATTGATATCTCTGGCGGAAACCCTTTCTGATAGGAAAAAGAAAAGAGAAATATATACTGCCTTATATGAAATGGCAAGAGAGAAATTTGATTTTGAGTCGAGGCTCTTGGCCTTTATTGATTGGGTAAACGAGAGGATAAGATAAAAATGCCGGGACCCAGAGTCGAACTGGGGACGCCAGGCTTTTCAGGCCTGCGCTCTACCTCCTGAGCTATCCCGGCATTATTGGTTATACTTTATTGGGATTTACAGGAGTTGTCAAGGGTTTTGGTTGGTGTGAGGGGATAGAAATGATAAAAGTAATTGCTCCTACTTTAAATGTGAACGATGATAGATTAAAAGTCCTGGCTGTCTTTGTAAAGGATGGAGATCTTGTCAAAAAGGGGGATATTATCTTAGAGGTGGAAAGCAGCAAGGCAACAGAGGACATCCTTGCACCAGCAGATGGAATTGTCCGCCTTGATGTCCAGGAAGGCGATTCTGTGGCGGCAGGCAGTATATTAGCGTATATATTTGAGAGCCAGCAGGAATATGATAATTTTTCGAAAGAAAATTCTTCCCGTGTTGGTGGTGAGGAGGGGCCAATGGCAACTGAGAAGGCGATTGCTCTTGCCAGAAAGGCAGGCATAGACATTGCTAAAATTAAACCAGAGGGAAAGGTTATAAAGCAGAGTGATGTGCGAAGGTTTCTGGAGAGGCAAAGAGAGACAATGGCATTAGATGAATTTCGTTTTCCAGAGGCTGGTTTTGTTGATGTTGAGGCATTGAAAACAGAGATGGAGAGATTTAAGGGCCAATCAGATGTTGGAGAGATTAGCCTTGAGTTTTATCGCGGGTTAGGTGCAAATATCGGCGATAGTGTCTCTATAGGTAAGGGCAGTTACATACTTGCTAAACAGATAGTTATAGAAGACGGCGTAGAGATTGGCGCTGATGTGGAGATTGTTGCTGAAAGGGTGTTTATTGGCAGGATGGCTTTGATAGGAAATGGGGTTTCTGTAAGGATAAGGGATTTTTATTTAGGGGATGTGTCTTTGATTGGGGATAAGAGCCTGTTAGGTGGTGGGGATAGCTTTGGGCCTAATGCCGGTATATATATAGGCAAGAGATGTTTTGTTGGTCGTGAATCTATCCTGGATGCAGGCGATGGCATCATCCTGCGCGAGCATAGTTGCCTGAGCCCGCGGGTGTGCGTATATACCCATTCCCATTGGCAGGATTATCTAAAAGGATACAATCCATCGTTTGGCAGGGTTGAGATTGCCAGAGATGTTCATATTGGTGGCGGTGCCTTAATTGGGCCCGGGGTGTTTATTGGTGAAGGTAGCTTTGTTATGGCCAATTCACTTGTGGTTTCCAGGGTTGGTAGAATGGAGCTTTGGGGAGGGGTTCCGGCAGAGAGAAAGGGCGAGATAAAAGAAATAAGCGACCCAAAGACAAGGCAGGAAAGGTTTGGGTTAGTGTATAAAAAGATGATTGACTATCTGAAGAAGGCCGGGATAGAGACAGAAAAGATTCAATATATACCGATTCTTGAACGACGTTCTTTAAAAGATAATACAATATTGTTGTGTTTTGGATACGATTTTGAGATAGATGAGAACTATTTAATTAGTAACGATATTTCCCTGTTTGACTTGGATAGGTATAGATTTTACGGTAAACAAAACAGAGTTTCCGATGCGGTGAGGAACTTCTTAAGGCGATATGGAATAAAGTTTGAACCTATATATTGGCGCCCCAGTCCTACTAATAAGCTGTGATTTATTGAAATAGCTGAGGCAAAAGAGCATGGTTTATATTTTGGGAATTTATGCCAGAGCAATAGGCGTGGTTGACAGAGCGTACGCGATATAGTCCGCTTATATTGGAGGTGATATATATGACTGCTTTAACCGTAACGCAAGCAAGAAGCAGATTATATAAATTAGTGGATGAGGTGGCATTGTCTCATAAGCCCATACAGATTACAGGGAAAAGACACAGTGCCATATTGATTTCAGAGGATGATTGGAGGTCTATAGAGGAAACCCTGTATCTCCTTTCTATTCCTGGTATGAGGGAATCCATACGCAAAGGGCTTAAGACCCCTATTAAGGAATGCAGTGAAGAATTAATATGGTAAAGTGGAAGTTGGTGTATACGAAGCAGGCGTTAAAGGACGCAAAGAAACTTTCAAGTAGTGGATTGAGGGATAAGGCCGAGGCTATTTTGGAGATTATAAAAGAAGACCCTTTTAAGCCCCCCCTCCGTTTGAAAGGCTTGTTGGCGACTTATATGGGGCATATTCCAGGAGAATTAATATTCAATATAGGATTGTTTATCAAGTCTTAAAGAGACAGAGAATCGTAAAAATAATCCGGATGTGGACGCATTATGAATAGGAGCTTGGCGCCCAGGTCCGAGTTTGTTTTTTAAGGCATGAAAGATGGAAGCAGAAGACATCCTACAGGCAAGATTAATTGATGCCCTTGACGGCCCTGACTGTGCAATCTGTTCGCTATTGCAAGATCAAGAAGGCAGGTTTATAGACAGCCTTTTATATGACTTGGTAAACGATGCCGAAGTAAGGGGGAGGATAATGTCTTCTCTTGGTTTTTGCGATTATCATGCATGGAAGATAAACAAGCATGGGGATGTCTTTAGTTCAAGCATAATCTATGAAGGCATCCTGAATAGGTTGGCCGAACAGCTGAGGGAAATAGAAACAGGGTATTTGAAAATACGCGAGTTTCAAGAAATACCCTGTCCTATATGTCAAAACCTTACTGCATCGGAGGGAAGATACGTAATGGCCTTTATTTCCAATCTTTCAAAAGAAAATTTTTATCAGATATATATTAATTCCTTTGGCCTATGTTTAAGGCACCTGAGATTATTTCTGCATCTGTGTAGGGACAAAAAAATGCGAAATCGCGTTTTATCGGTAGAGGTAGAAAAAATAGAGAGCCTTTTATTGGATCTAAAGGAACTGCACCGAAAATACGATTACCGTTTTTCCAGCCAGCCCGTAGGGAAAGAGGCAGATTCCTGGATACGGGCAGTAAAAAAGGTCAATGGCGTCAGACGATAGCACCAGATATTTCCTCTAAATATTTACCTTGACAGTATTATGTGCCAAGTAATAAGATAGTTATGCACATATGTGCATAACGCATAAACCCGGATTATGCAATAGGTTTGGGTTAGGTTATAGAAGTTGTTAGGATAACCAAAATGGTTAAACTAAAAACTAAGAACTCAAAACGCAAAGCCACAACGCAAAACTTAAAGCTAAATTTTGGTAGCAGCCTATTCAAAGGCTAATTTATGAAAGAGCGGCAGACGGCAGAAAAGATATGCGCAGATTATTGAGGATAAGAAATGCGGGAAGATGAAAAGTTTTAGGGCTTTTAGATGTGGATTTTAGTTTTTAGCTTTGAGCTTTGAGTTATATTTTAGAAGTGGAAAAGAGCTGTTAATTAGCAGAACGATGAAAGAGGTTGAAATTCTAATGCATAATTTGGGTTTATGATAAATGATAAGTGAGACTAAATCTTCCTGGAAGAATCAGTCTCATTAACCGATAAGGCAGGTGGGATGATATGAGGCCTAAGAAAAAACGCTGGATAAGGTGCAGTCCGAAGGAGAGGTGTTTCCGCCCGCGGTGCAAGGCTGTTAATGAGTTAGACGGCGTTGTATTGTCTCTGGATGAGTTTGAGGCAATGCGGCTTATGCATCTGGAAGGGTTAACGCAGGAGGAAGCTGCCCAAAAAATGGGTATTCACCGCTCTACAATATCGCGCATACTAAAGTCTGCCCACAGGAAGGTAGCCGATGCCCTGGTTAATGTCAAGGCGATAAGGATTGAGGGCGGCTCGTGCGATATTGATTATAACAGGAGGTAAAAGATGGTAGATGCAAAGGATTTTTTTGAACTGGCGCTTAAGTTTCACGGACACAAGTGCCCGGCTATGCCAATGGGCTTACGCGCAGCAGCCGCAGCGATGAATGTGTTGGGTTCGGAGCGGGCGCAGGATAAAGAGTTAATTGTTATATCAGAGACAG
>WGAY01000004.1 GCA_015494585.1 Candidatus Omnitrophota bacterium
ACATAAAGGACAACCAAAGAACGCGGCAGAAATGCCATTAGTATGTGCGAGCCATCCAGACCTGGTATAGGCAGCAGATTGAATAGGCCCAAAACTACATTCAAAACAGAGATGCCCATAAAGAACTCTCTTGCTGCTGGTGTAAAACTCGTCTTCGCCATTATGCAAAACAGATAACCTAAAACTAGATTTGTCATCGGCCCGGCAAGGGAACACAACGCCATCCCAATTCTAGGATTTTTTATCCTGTGGAATCCAAACGGGTTTACAGGTACTGGTCGTGCATAACCAAAGATGACCGGTGAATGCGATAGAAATAAAAAAAGGGGGAGTAGGATCGATCCAAAGGCATCGATATGATAAATCGGATTCAGGCTCAATCGCCCCTGTCTATAAGCGGTATCATCACCAAGCAGGTAGGCTACATAACCATGGGATATCTCATGCAATATCACAGAATAGAGGAAAAGTAATAGAAATAAAATCCAAATCATAACTTAAACAGCTCCAACAAGAATTACCTCTATATTAATAATCTATTTTAACACAAGATTTGCAAATAGTGACTAAATAGAATGCAAAAACAGCCCGATATGAATCGGGCTGCCTTTTCTCCTTGGTCAAAGCAATGATTCAGCCACGTTAAATAAATTCCAAAGGAGAAACGACTTCTCCCTTCTCCTTTAACAAGGCTTCAAGCCTCCTTTTCTGTTCCCTAAATATCTCAAAGACTATATCCGGGGTCTGGGCCTCTGGATCAGAGTAAAGTCTTTCTATTCTTTCTATCTTGGCTATATTATTCCTGACCTTCAAAGAGAACTGTTTTATATAATCCTCTTTCGAATAGGTCCTCCCTAACACAGCTTCAAACAAGGCCTTCAGGTCCTCGTAATAAGGAAATAGTCCAATTGGGGTCTCAAAGGCCTTAAAATATCCCCTTATCCTCCCAACTATCCACTTCAACCACACACGTTTATCGTGCATACCAGTAAGATAGCTGCCATCCTCATCCTTTTGAAAATAGTTCACCCCAAATATCAGGGGAATCTTCTCCAGTTCTTCTGCAAATTTCAGGTGATTATAGACATATCTACCTATTGGTATAGACAAAAAGTCAAGGTTTGCCATAGGATTAAACTTACGCACACCCACCTGCCCTAATGTGGCAGCCGTTGTCTCGGACTCAAGAGAGGCCCCTATCGTAACTACACCATGGGCCCAATCGAAACTCTGAAACACAGGTACCCAGGTATCAGAATCCCTTCCCCCATATACGATTCCACTAACCTCAACACCCTCCGAAGCCTCTAAGGCATCGTGATCACAATTCTCAAGCGCAGAAAGCCTGATAGTATAGCGGGCATTGGGATGGGCATAGGGTATCTCTTTGCCTGCAGCATCCTTCTTCCCTTTAAACCACTGGCCCGAAAAGTTCTCACCCTTTTCAGGGACATCTCTACCGTCTCCTTGCCAGTAGGGAACACCATTGCAGACCAAGACATTCGAGAAAATCACCTCTCCCTTAGAGGTCAAAACCTTCCATATAAGTGGATCATCCTTAGGATTCACATCCCTTATAATCCCAAAAATACCCCTTTCTACATTCACCGCCCTAACTACACCACCTATATTGCGCAGATAGGAGATATCATCGCCCACAATCCTTTCTCCTTCAACCATACAGGTGGAGGTCTTACCACAGGCACTGGGATATGCACCTGTAAGGTATGCCTTATTGCCATCCTTATCATGCACTGCCATCAAGAACATGTGTTCAGCAAGCCATCCTTCTCTATTCGCCCGAGCAATCGCCAACCTCAACGCTAGTTTCTTCAATCCAACCGTATTCCCAGCATACTGAGTATTGACACTAAATACAATCTCATCTTCTAGATCTATATAAATACGCCTCTTGTCTATATTCTTACTGTTCATCCGCTCATCCAATTCTCCAGCTGAATGCACAAACCTAAAAAAGCTCTCTGGCCTGGCCTTTATAAAGGCCTCAAAGGCCGGTCTATAGAGGATATCCTCTGAATGGGCCACATATGCAGAATCGGTTATCTGGACTGCATATAAGGAGAAGGCAGATCCTACCGGACCAAGGCCCATAAATAAAACATATGCATCTTTTCCTTCCATCGCCCCATCAAGATAAGACTTCACTTCTTTCAATCCTTCCTGCTTATCGACTGTATTGAGAGAGCTACCCAGTTTCATACGCGGACCTACTAAAAACTTGGTATTCGCCTTATCCCTTGCTTGATCTTTTATGCCATCAAAGTGTACGGTATGCCCCTCTATCTTAAGGGCCTTTTCCTCACCCAGGCCAAGGGCCTTTTTTCTTATATATTCCGCATCCTCTTTAGAATCCGTCCTTACGAAAACAGACTTTGGCCTGCACAGGGACACATACTCCTCAAGAAAGGAAAACACATCATTCCTGCCAACCATCTCAAGGGCCGCCTTCGACTTGTCATCACAAAGGGCATTCAAATTCGGATATCTCTCCAGCATCTAGCACCTCCCTAATGGTTTCTATCCTTAATCGCGTATTTAATTTTCTAGTATCTAAGATATCTCTCATTGCCTGCAGGGCGACGTTTGACCTTAAATAGTGTAAATAACCCTTTTGAGGAAGGCCCACCATCTTTTCCTCCTCACTAAAAAGGGCTATGTGTGTTGCTAAGATTATACAGAAAAATTTAATCCTATCAACAAAAAAGATGGGGATCCATAAGGATATTGGTCAGATCAACCAAATTTTAATCTTACCACCCGACAACAAACCTTAACCCACCAGGAGATTCAGGGGCGGGACTGTTTCCTTCATCACCTACTACAACTACATCTCTATCTCTAGCAGAGACCTCTCCAGACAGATAATAGCCAGCAAGACCATCGTGTATCCTCTTTCCTGCTTCAAAGCTGCTTAGGTTAAACCTAGCTATCACCTCACTGGCCAGCTTTAGCTTCTCTATCAGATTCGCCTTATCGAATCGCTCTACGTAGTCTTGCATTATCTTTCCAGCGGATTTGTTAATCTCATCTATTGCCTCATCACCAAAGACCTGCCTCAATCCATCCTCAAGACCATCCCATTTAGCTATCTCTTCCTTTACCTCATTAGATATCTCTCTGCAC
>WGAY01000005.1 GCA_015494585.1 Candidatus Omnitrophota bacterium
GTACCTATGTCTGTCCGGCGAAACGGCCTATTGTGCAGTGGATAAAGAAGGGAAAGTTTCTGGCGAGGAGAAGGGGTGCATGAGAAGGGTTTTTGAGTCCAGAAAGGGAGAACTCCTCTATTTTGTACTTGTGTTGGGATTGGTCTGTCTTGTCTCAGCGGGTTTGCTTTCATTTGTCTATGCGAAGACCCAACCCCTTGTGGAAGCGCAAAAGGCAAAGGCGGCCAATTCGGCTATGTATTATGTCCTTCCTGGTGCCGAATCTTTCGAGAGGTCAAAAGAGGGGGATTTCTACATAGGAAAAGATAAGCAGGGCAGGATCGTAGGCTATACCTTTGAGACCAACGAAAAGGGATATTCCAGTGAGATAGTCCTTATGGTTGGAGTGGATAAAGATGGCAAGATAACCGGAATAAAGGTCCTCTCCCAAAACGAGACCCCTGGATTGGGTACGCGTATAGTCGAGGTAAAGGCGGATTCTACTATCTGGGATAAGATAAAGGGGAAAGAAGGCGAAAACGCCCCTAGGATGCCCTGGTTTCTGGAGCAGTTTTTAGGAAAGGACAGGATGAGTCTGGTTGAGGTCAAGACCATAAGTGGTGCAACGATTTCCTCTTCTGCGGTTGTCAGGGCTGTTAAGAAGGGATTGGAGAAGTTAGAGAAGGAGTTATTGCAGGAGAAATAGAATATGTTTGTGATGTCCAGTTCTCCACATATAAGGGATAGAGAGACTATTCCTACGATTATGTGGTGGGTATTTATCAGCCTATTGCCTGCCGCTGGTGTGGCCGTGTGGGTCTTCGGGATAAGGGCCTTATATCTAATGCTGTCCTGTGTTGGTGCGGCAGTAGCAACAGAGTTTATTATCCAGTATCTGACAAAGAGAAAGATTACTGCCCTGGATGGGAGTGCTGCGGTGACTGGTTTATTGCTTGCGTTTAATGTATCGGCAGGTCTGCCTCTGTGGATGGCGATTCTGGGTAGCGTGTTTGCAATAGCGGTTGGCAAGCAGGTCTTTGGGGGTATTGGCAGGAATATATTTAACCCTGCCCTTGTAGGCAGAGCCTTTTTGATGGCCTCTTTTCCTGCTGCGATGACCAGGTTTTTCATAAACCAGAATGGTGCCCTGGTGAGTCAGGCCACGCCCCTGAATATACTTAAAGAAGGAAGCGCGGCTCCTTTGGTTGGTTATAAGACGCTGTTCATTGGAAATTATCCTGGATGTATAGGAGAGACCTCTGTCCTGGCACTTCTTATCGGTGCGATGATCTTGCTGTGGAGGGGGTATATCTCTTTGAGGATACCATTGTCTTATATTGTGACGGTTGCCTTGATGACCTGGGTATTCGGCGGCTCAAACGGGCTTTTCTCGGGTGATTGGTTGTTCCATATCCTTTCGGGAGGGCTTATGCTGGGGGCCTGGTTTATGGCTACGGATATGGTAACCTCACCTATTACCAGGAAGGGACAGATTGCCTTTGGGATAGGTTGCGGGCTTATCACCAGTATTATCCGCCTATGGGGAGGCTATCCGGAAGGTGTTTCCTATTCTATACTAATGATGAATGCATTGGTGCCATATCTCGATAATATATTTAAACCGCGTAAACTGGGGGAGAGGCGTTAATATGAAGTCTTTAGTGGCAGAGTTCTATAAAGGGATATTTAAGGAGAATCCTATTCTGGTCCTTGCCCTGGGCCTGTGTCCTACCCTGGCTGTTTCTACCTCTTTGCAAAATGCCCTTGGAATGGGGCTATCTGCGACCTTTGTTCTGATATGTTCAAATATCCTGATCTCAATGTTTAAACGGTTTATCCCTTCGAGGGTAAGAATTCCATCCTATATAGTTATAATTGCCACATTCGTTACGATTGTTGAGTTGGTTATGGAGGCATATCTGCCCTCTCTGTATAAACAGCTGGGTATATTTGTGCCTTTGATAGTGGTCAATTGTATTATCCTGGGAAGGGCAGAGGCCTTTGCCTCCAAGAATGGGGTGTTTGCCTCTTTCCTCGATGGACTTGGTATGGGCATAGGTTTTACATTTACCCTTTCAATAATCGGGCTCATCCGAGAGGTATTGGGAGCAGGCAAGATATGGGGTTATCCGGTTAGCCTAGACTTTGTCCCTGTATTGGTATTTGCGCTACCGCCTGGGGCCTTGCTTGTGCTCGGATTGATGCTGGCGATAAAACAGGCAGGAGATAAGAGATGACGGCTAAGATATTTTCTCTGTTTGTGTTAAATGTCTTTACTGCCAACTTTATACTCTTTAGATTCCTTGGAATGTGTCCGTTTATAGGGGTATCACGCAGGAAACATCCGGCATTTTTTATGTCCCTGGCTGTTATATTTGTTATGGTCTTCTCCTCGATTATTACCTGGGCCTTGTACAATTATATCTTGCTCCCCAATGGACTTGAGTATATGCGCACGGTAAGTTTTATATTGGTTATCGCCAGTGCTGTCCAAATGATAGATATGGTGATGCTCAAGACAATGCCTGCCCTTCACCGCACCCTTGGTATATACCTGCCCCTTATTACGACCAACTGTGCGGTCCTTGGCGTTACGGTATTGAATATCGATATGTTTGTAAAGGATGGTAAGGCCGTATCAGGTGGATTTTTATTTTCTGTCTTGCAGGGGCTCTTTGCAGGCCTTGGCTTTATGGTGGCTATGATGATAATGTCTGGTATAAGAGAGAGACTTGATGTGATAGACCTGCCCAGACCTTTCCGAGGAATACCTATTGCCTTTATTGTTGCGGCCCTGTTGTCCCTTTCTTTTATGGGATTCAATGGGTTGTGATGGTTATAATATAGAAAAGAGAGAAGGTTGTTTTTATATTAAATTAGATAGACTTTGTTGTGACTTTTGATAGAAAAAGGGGGTGGGGATGAATTTTCTAAAAAAATTCTCTTTTAAGGGTAAGTTTATCGTCTTATTCATTCTTATTGGAATTGCAGCGGGATTGGTTGTATTTGTATCTTCTTTTTCCCTGTATAAGATGTACAAAGCGACTTCTATTGGGATATTGAAGGTTAATAATAATATTAGCTTAGAAGAGGAGAAGAAAAATTTTTTGGTGAACTTGCAGCAAATACTGAAGAAAGCTTATTTAGATATATTTATCTCTGTCATAATAGCAATGGGCATAGTAGTTATGGGAACGGTTCTATTATATTTGCAAACAGTAGGTCCTTTGAGGCGGGTAAAAAGGGTTGTTGAAGAAATGGGAAAAGGGAATTTCATCCTTAATTTTCAGGATATAGTTCAAAATGATGAAATAGGTAGTATTTGTATTAGTCTTCAGCGTACCGCAAAGGATATAGAATCTCTTTTTTTAGATATTACTGACGAAACCAAGAGACTTGTATTAGAGAGTTTAGGATTAAAAGACGAAAGTTTTAAATTAGATTCTATCGCAAAACAAGAATATTCCCAGGCACAACAGATAGCCGCAGCTGCGGAGGAAATGAGCCAAACTATAGCCGAGATTGCTAAAAATGCTTCTTTAGCTGCTGAGAGTGCCCATAATGCTAGTTCTGTAACTGTTGAAGGGAAACAGAGGGCCAGTGTTGCTATTAGTACTATGCATAGTTTGATAGAGAAAACGGAAAGATTAGCTAATATGATAAATAATTTAAATTCTAGAATTTCTGAAATAGAGGAGATTGTTTCAGTTGTGTCAGATATTGCTGATCAGACAGGGCTTCTGTCTCTGAACGCTGCTATAGAGGCGGCAAGGGCAGGTGAGTTAGGCAGGGGCTTTGCGGTAGTGGCCGATGAGGTGCAAAAGTTAGCGGATAGAACGTTGATTGCTACTAAAGAAATTTCTGATAAGATATCGATGGTTCAGAGAGAGAGCCAAGAGACAGCAGAGGCAATGAAAAATTCTATTGAAACCATTACTACGGTTAGAGAGGGGATTGATTCCCTTGAGTCAAATTTAAACACAATTGCTGGTTCCGTTAGTGAAGTGGAATCCCAAATCTCTATGATAGCTGCTGCAGTTGAAGAAGAATCACAAGTTAGTGCAGAGGTTGTTCGACACATAGAAGATATTCTTTCTTTGGCTAATAGTACAGCTGAGACCTCTGGAAATGTTATGGTAATGGTAAAGGATATGGATGACAATTTGAATAAATTGAGGATGGTAATTGGGAGTCTGAGATCAAAGGCCATATTTGACCTGGCACATATAGATCATATCGTCTGGATGAGAGAAATCGAAGATATATTAGAAGGTCGAAAAAAGGCAGAGGGGGAAGTAACAGATTTTAGATCCTGTCGATTTGGGCAGTGGTATTATAGTGAGGGAAGGGAGCTTTTCGGTAATAATAATCTGTTTAAGGCCCTTGAAAATCCACATATATTAGTGCATAATCTGGCTAAAGAAGTGGTAGCTCTTGCAAATGTAGGGAAAAAGGATGAAGCGGAAAGCAAATTTCAGGAGCTAAGACAGCAGGCAAATTTATTGGTTGAAAATCTTCTTGAACTGAAACAACAAGTCCTGTGAATAAATGCTATTCAAGATAATATAGGCGTTGATAGTTAAGACTGTTTTTAGGACAAAGTTCTTTCTTTTGCTTTTCAGTATATAAAAAATGTGCTATTCTAACTAGCTTGAATTAGAAAAGAATAATTCTTGGTGGGAAGGTAGTGTTTTTCCATTATGCAATTCTGTGAATCACTGGATTTTGTTAAAGAGCATTGCGGCGTATTTGGCGTTTGGGGCCATAGGGACGCAGTCTACTTTAATTTCCTCGGACTTTACGCACTCCAGCATAGGGGCCAGGAAAGCGCTGGGATAGTCTCGTTCGATAGAGAGAGCCAGACTACGCGGATCCATAAGGATATGGGGCTTGTGCCCGATGTTTTCAAGGGCGATGTGTTGTCTTATCTTAAAGGGGATGTGGCTATTGGCCATGTGCGCTATTCAACGACTGGCTCTAGTATAATAAAGAATGCCCAACCCTTGCTTGTAAACTATAGGGACGGTTTTCTGGCAATAGGTCATAATGGGAACCTAATCAACAGCAAGGAACTACGCGATGAGCTTGAGGAACAGGGGGCCATCTTTCAGACCACAACGGATAGCGAGGTAATAGTCCATCTCATTGCCCACACCCGAGAAGGGGATTGGCTGGAGCACATGTTTTCTGCTTTGAGGAGGGTGCAGGGTGCCTATTCCCTGGTTATGTTAAACCAATATGGCCTCATGGGGGCAAGGGATCCCAATGGCTTCCGTCCTTTGGTCTTGGGAAAATTAGATGGGGCCTATGTCCTTTCCTCAGAGACATGTGCCCTTGACCTGATTGGCGCTGAGTATCTAAGGGAGATAGAGCCAGGAGAATTTGTCCTGATAAATGACGAAGGAATAAAGAGTTTCTATCCCAATGGCAGAAAAGAGGAGAGTTCCTGTTGTATATTTGAGCATATCTATTTTGCTAGACCGGATTCTATTCTCTTCGGGAAATTAGTGCACAAAGTCAGAGAGGAACTTGGAAGACAGCTTGCAAGGGAGAATCCAGTGGAGGCGGATATGGTTATGCCAGTGCCTGATTCTGGTCTGAGTTCTGCAATTGGTTATAGTCAGCAATCCGGTATCCCGCTTGAGTGGGGCTTTATCAGAAACCACTATGTAGGCAGGACATTTATCCAGCCACATCAGCGCTACAGAGAGCTTGGGGTCAGGGTAAAACTAAATATTATGCCCGAGGTAATAAGGGGCAAGAGGGTAATTGTTGTCGATGATTCTATTGTGAGGGGCACTACCTCTAAACGTCGTGTGAAGGCGATAAGGGAGGCGGGAGCAAAGGAGGTGCACTTAAGGATATCCTGTCCGCCGCATAAGTGGCCCTGTTTTTATGGAATAGACTTTCCTTCAAAAGAGGAGCTTATTGCTAATAATATGTCCCACAAAGAGATAGAATCTTATTTAGGAGTCGATAGTCTTGGTTATCTGTCCATTGAAGGGATGCTAAAGGCCGTTGGTAATCATTCCTGCTATTGTACTGCATGCTTTTCTGGTAATTATCCGCTTGAGGTTAGACGAGAGATAAGAAAACTAGACCTGGAGTAGGGTTTTGTAATTGACTATAGGGGTGTTAGGTAATATAATCTGGGCATGGTCACTATAGAGGATGTAAAAGCACTTGGTTTGACGATTGCCGAGATAGTTGGTGTGGAAGACCACCCCAACGCAGATAGGCTCTATGTCCTTTCTGTTCGTATTGGAGAGGAGTCCAGGAGATTGGTGGCCGGTATAAAGGCCTATTATTCTAAGGATGAGCTCCTGGGTAAGAAGATAGTGGTTATCACTAATCTAAAGCCGGCCACTATCAGGGGAATTGAAAGCCAAGGGATGCTTCTGGCTGCTGACGCAGGCAATGAAGTGGTCTTGCTTTCGCCAGAGAGGGATGTCCCCTCGGGATCTGAGGTGAGGTAGATGGTATTTAGCTACGAATTCAGTGTCGATACGCGGGGATTTTGCGATATACACGATATTACGCCTGAGGTCAAGAAGGCCGTTGATATCTCTGGCATCTCGAATGGTCTGGTTTGTGTGTTCGTAAACGGATCAACCGCTGGAGTGACTACCTGTGAATACGAGCCTGGGCTTGTAAAGGATTTGAAGGAGGCCTTTGAGCGTCTAGCCCCTCAGTCGGGTGAATATCATCACAATATGGCCTGGGGGGACGGTAATGGGTTTTCTCATGTAAGGGCCTCTTTGCTGGGTGCGGGGATGTGTGTGCCGCTTTCAGGGGGCAGGCTTATCCTGGGTATGTGGCAGCAGATAATCCTGGTCGACTTTGATAATCGAAAGAGACGACGAGAGGTAATCGTGCAGATAGTTGGAGAATAGAGGAGGCATCATTATGGCAAGGCGCAGAAGACGAGGCAAGCTTAGCTGGAGAAGTAAAAAGGCCAACCACGGCCGCAAGCCTAACAAGGGATAATTCCTTTCTTTAGATATGGTGTGGGCTTATAGAACCTTGTGATTTTCTATGCAGTGCAAAAAGGGCAGTAATATCTCCAGGATATCTAAGGTCGTTTCTTCTCTTCCGCCCTCAGGTATTCGTCAGTTCTTTGATCTGGTCCTTGGAATGCCTGATGTGGTTTCTCTCGGAGTGGGAGAGCCAGACTTCTCGACTCCCTGGCATATTTCAGAGAGGGCGATTTACAATATAGAGATCGGCTATACCTCCTATACATCTAATAAAGGCCTCAAGGAACTCAGGGAGGCAATCGTTTCCAGGATAAAGGAGAGATATGGTGTCTCTTATGATTATGAGACAGAGGCCTTGATTACAGTTGGGGTGAGTGAGGCCATGGACCTAGCCCTGCGGGCTATTCTGAATAGGGGGGATAAGGTTATTGTGTTAAGGCCCTGTTATGTCTCTTATGCGCCTGTGGTGTTGATGGTTGGCGGGGATGTTGTCTGTGTGGATCTAGACCTCGAGACGGACTTTAAATTGACGCCGGAAATATTAGAAGAGGTTATTGATAAAAACGGCCCTATAAAGGCGATAATCCTGAACTATCCCTGTAATCCTACGGGTGTTTCCTATACAAAAGAGGAGTTAGCGTATTTATTCAGTATACTGGCGCGTAATTCTATAATTGTCATAAGTGATGAGATATATGATGGATTGACCTATGATTTTGAACACACGCCTTCCTTTGTATTCGAGGCAATCCGTGAAAATCTTATATACCTAAACGGATTTTCCAAGACCTATGCAATGACTGGTTGGCGTATTGGCTATGCCCTAGGCCCGCAGGATATAATCTCTGCTATGACCAAGATTCACCAGTATACGATGCTTTGCGCACCTATTATGTCTCAGTTCGCGGCCCTTGAGGCGGTTGAAGATGGTCAGGAGGACCTTTTGTATATGAGGGCTGAGTATAAGAGGAGGCGCAATTTTATCGTTAGTGCCCTTAATCGTATGGGGTTAGAGACGCGCCTTCCAGAGGGGGCCTTTTATGCCTATACGGATATCTCTTCTACAGGGATGGATTCAATGTCCTTTGCCAGGGCCTTGCTTGAGGCAGAGAAGGTTGCAGTCGTTCCTGGAACGGCATTTTCTCCGAAAGGGGATAGCTATATCCGTATCTCTTATGCTTCATCGATAGATAAACTGAGGCAGGCGGTATTAAGAATGGAGGCGTTTCTTGAGAGGATCAGGAAGTGAACTTGTTCTTGTATTTGATCTGGGAAGGGTATTGATTGACTTTGATCCCCAGATAATAATAGATAGACTCTCTCCCTATACGCATTGGTCGAAACAGGATATGTTTTCCTTATTTGCAACTCCGGAATTTGTCGATGCATTTGAAAAGGGCAAGATGGAGGAAGATGAATTCTTCGATATGTTGGGCAAGATACTCTCTCTGGAGGGACTCGATAGAGGAGCCCTTAGGGAGATATGGAACGATATGTTTTTCCCGAAAAAGGAGATGTTGTCCCTGATAAGACGGATTAAGGAATCGACGGATATTCGACTCTTGATGCTGTCGAATATATCTAAGATTCACTTTGAGTATCTCTTTAGTGAATACGAGGAATTATCCTTATTTGATGACTATGTATTGTCCTTTCAGGTTGGCCATAGAAAGCCCGAAAGACAGATATACCGCTGTGTCCTTGAGAAGGCCGCTGGGGCCAGGGCGATTTGTTATACGGATGATGTTGAGCGATTTGTATATGCGGCCAGGGAAGTGGGGATAGATGGCATTCACTTTAAGGGATACGATTATTATCTCTCAGAACTCCTAAAACGGCCTATGTTTAGGGAGGTGCTTTCAGGTATTATCGGTTTGGGAGTTGGCTGATATGCGTCTGGGGTTCTGGTTGGCGGCGATTGTATTGGTTTTTTTAGATAGGCTTGTAAAGTGGATTGTGATTAGGACGGGTTTGCTCTGGCAGATGGGATTTCTGAAGATATCAGTGGTCTATAATAATGGGATTGCCTTTGGCCTGCTTTCTAATTGGCCGAGCTGGGTTTTGATTGTAATAAATTTTTTGCTTATATTGGTATTATTGTCTGTGTTGCTGGGGATTAAAAGGGGCCAGGCTCCTGTTTTAATAGGCGGTACACTGATATTTTCAGGTGCTATTGGAAATTTTATTGATAGATTATTTGTCGGTTCAGTGGTAGATTATATTCATTTGGGTAGGTTCCCGGTTTTTAATCTGGCAGATGCGATGATTAGTCTTGGGGTGGCAGTTATCCTGTTGGGAGAGTTTGGGATGATTTCGAAAAAGAAATAGGAGTAGATGTATGCGCTTCTTAACGGCTGGATTTTCTCATGGAAAGGGACTGATGCTGATAATAGATGGGTTCCCTGCAAATGTCCCTGTAGATGAGGAACTGATAAATATAGACCTTGCGCGCCGCCAGGCTGGTTATGGTCGGGGGGGCAGGCAGAAGATAGAGATGGATAGAGTGGAGATACTCTCTGGTGTATTGGGTGGCAAGACAACAGGTTCACCGATAGGGGCGGTGGTTTGGAATAGAGATTATTCTATAGATAAGATGCCAGATGTCTTCTGCCCACGTCCTGGGCATGCGGACCTTGCAGGTGCTATTAAGTATAATCAGGAGAATATCCGTAACATTCTGGAGCGGGCCTCTGCAAGGGAGACTGCTATGCGTGTGATTGCTGGGAGTTTTGCTCGTCTCTTTCTGATGGAGCTCGGGATAAAATCAATCGCCTTTGTCAGGGCAATAGGCGGGGTGTATCTGGAAGAAGGAGACCTGGACGACTGGAGTATGGAGATGCTGGAGCGTACTGTATCTCTTTCCGATGTATTCTGCCCCTCTCCTGAGAAAAGTGAGATTATGAAGCGACAGATAGATAAGGCCAGAGAGGCAAGCGATACCCTTGGAGGGGTCGTTGAGGTGTGGATACGGGGGGTGCCTATTGGAGTAGGTGACTTTACGCAGTGGAACAGGCGGCTTGATGCAAGGCTGGCCCAGGCGGTTATGTCTGTGCCGGCAATAAAGGGAGTTGAAATAGGGACAGGGTTTGGACTTGGGGATTTGACTGGAAAGACTGCTCATGATGCAATATATTTTTCTCAAGGAAAGGGTATTTATAGACATACAAATAATGCCGGTGGTCTTGAAGGGGGAATGTCTAATGGAGAGGACATAGTGGTAAGGGCGGCAATGAAGCCTATTGCTACTGTCGGCCAGCCCCTTGATTCCATAGACATACGCACCGGCACATCTGCCAAGGCACTAGTTGAACGGTTCGATACCTGTGCTGTGCCAGCGGCATCAGTTGTGGTGGAGGCAATGTGTTTGTGGGCGGTGGCAGTGGCCATATGCGATAAGTTTGGCAGGGATGAATTGGGGGATATAAAGAGGGCAGTGGAGGATTACAAAAAAAACAGGAGGATGCTCTGATGTTCAGGAAGGTTTTTTCTGTTTTAGGGGCTATGCTAGCAACGGGAGGTTATCTTTACGCAAGTGAGACTACAGGGGCCTCTCTGAATGGCATAGGTGCTGCGGGTGATATGATTGGAGTTGGCCTCAGTGTCGGTCTTGCCTGCCTCGGTGCAGGGATTGCCCTTTCTAACATAGGTTCGGCTGTAGTGGGTGCAATTAGCGAGAAGCCAGAGCTTTTAGGGCGGCTTTTGATTATCCTCGGGCTTGGCGAGGCATTGGCAATATATGGAATGGTATTTGGTATACTTCTCTGGATAAAGATATAATCATAATTAATAGAATAAATTAATATGCGGAAATATGCGGATAGTTTGCCTTGGAGACAGATTGACGGTTGAGGCCCTGAGCATAGTCGGGGCTGAACCTATTGAGGTTTCATCTAGCAGTGACTTTTTGACTAGATTCGAGACACTGATTCAGAATAGGGAAAATATCATACTTATTACGAAGTCTATGGCCGAGCAGGCAAGGTCTCAGATAGACGCCTTGCAGAAGAAGTTTCCAGGAACGATTGTTGTAGTTGTGCCAGATGTCTCGAAGGACCTGGATATGAACATAAATAAGCTCGTATCCGAAGTAGTGGGGGTTAGTTTTGGCAATTGATGAGATAAAGAACTACATACAGGGTAAGGTCGATAAAGAGGCCCAGGAACTCATTCGCAGGGCAAACTTGGTCAAGGAGAGGGAAATATCTCAGGCCAAAAAGCGTCTGGAAGAATGGCTCTCTGAAGCCACGAAGGAGTTTATGAAGGAAAAAATTGCCCTGGTGGCTACCTACAAATCGCGCACATTTAAGGAGATTTCCCTGGAGAAGACCAGGCTTTATGAGGAACTATGGCAGGACTTCCTTGGAGAATTGAAAATAAAATTGAGAGAGGTAACTACTACCAAACGCTACAGGGATATTTTATTAAAGATGGTTATGAATGTTCTTTCCAGTAATGACTGTCAAATAGAGGTCCTCGTTAGAAAAGAAGACGTGGGGATTTTTGAAGAAGTAAAAAACGACCGCCTGACTATCCTCGAGGCAGACATTCTAGGCGGGATAATTTTAAGGAAACCAGCCCAGGGGCTTGTCTTAAACTACTCTTTTGATGAAATCCTTGCCACAAAACAACAGGCCCTGAAGTCTATGTTTATAGGACGACTTGGCGAGCGTTCTTCTTGATAAATTTCTTTTTTCTTGCCTTACTTTTAAGCTTGTAAAATAGGTGTTACCTATGGGTTTTAGGAGTTATATGCATAAAATTGCTTAATTTTGTGCAGCGGTTATGCATAAAATTTAATAATTTTATGCAGATAACCTTGATATAAAGGTATTTTAGGGCTAAAATAAGAATATGAGGTTTAATAGGGCCTATAAGATCGGTGAACTCTTGGAACCCAATAAAGTGTTGGTTATTTTTGGTCCGCGCCAGGTGGGTAAGACGACATTAGTTAAGGATTTCTTGGAGAACACGGATTTGAAATATCGTTTTGAGAATGGCGGCGACCTTGACCTGCATGATTGGTTGGGCTCATTGCGCTTGAGTGAAATCAAGAAGCATTTGATAGGTTATGAGTTACTTGTTATTGACGAGGCGCAAAAGGTCCCTAATATTGGGAATGCCTTGAAATTAATTGTTGATTCTATAGATGGTATAAAGGTTATTGTTACAGGATCTGCTACCTTTGAATTAGCCGGACAGGTCGGCGAGCCTCTAGTTGGTCGCATGAATAGATTGCTTCTTTTCCCTTTGTCGCATCTGGAACTACTTTCTCATTACAGCCCTGGAGAGATAGAAAAGCGCTTGGAGGAGTTTTTGATATATGGCAGTTATCCCGACGTCGTAGTGACAGAGAATATTACAGAGAAAATATTTAAAATAGAGTCGTTGGTTAATTCATACTTGTTAAAAGATATATTGGAATTTGATAAGGTAAAAGATTCCAAGATATTGCGTTGCCTTTTGGCTCTTCTTGCGTTTCAGATAGGCCAGGAAGTATCTTTAAATGAATTGGCGAATAACTTAAATATAAATATCAGGACGGTTGATAGGTATCTGGACTTATTAGAGAAGTCTTTTGTGATATATAATGTACGTGGTTTTTCCCGCAACCTGCGCAAAGAGGTTACCAAGACCTCTCGTTATTATTTTTATGATAACGGTATTCGCAATGGTTTGATTTCAAACTTTAATTCGTTGGATAAGAGAAATGATGTGGGAATGCTATGGGAAAACTTTTTATTTATGGAACGCCTGAAAAAACGCACTTACCAGAGGATATATGCCAATGCCTATTTTTGGAGGACATGGGACCGAAAGGAGATTGATTTGGTTGAGGAAAGAAATGGGAAGTTATTTGGATACGAATTTAAATGGAGTAGCAAGAAGATAAAAGCACCAAAGGAGTGGTTGGAGACCTATGATAATGCTGAGTTTCAGCTGATTACCAGGGAAAATTACCTTGAGTTTATTACTTAATTCTATTTTTGGGAAAAGCGTTTCCTAATCTATCCCCTAGCGGGATCTGTTCTTTTTACCTAAGAGAGGTGGTATTATGAAAGACTATGTCTGCCCAAGCTGCGGGATGCGTTATGACGCACCTGGAGTCTGTCCGATGGATAATACGGTGCTTGTCAAGTCCTCTGACGAAAAGGAATCCCATTCGTGTTGTGGTACTGCCCAATCAGATGGGCAAGAGGCCCTTCACCATAGTGGTCATCCACACGATACCCCACATTCCAATCACGACCATCATAATCACCATGACCATCATGATCATCACAGACATCACGAGACAATGATGATGGACTTTAAAAAGAGGTTCTGGGGTTCGATTTTATTGACGGTTCCCATTCTTGTCTTATCCCCACTGGTCCAGGATATCTTTGGCTTTTCTATTGATTTTATGGGTAAGGATTACGTGCTTTTTGGACTTTCCAGTGTGGTCTTTTTCTGGGGTGGTTGGCCATTTTTGAAGGGCATCTTTTCAGAGATGTCTCAGAAGAGGCCAGGGATGATGACCCTGATTGCCTTGGCCATCTCGGTTGCCTATTTTTATAGTGCGGCAGTTGTATTTGGGCTGGAGGGACGATTTTTCTTCTGGGAGCTGGCCACGCTTATAGATGTGATGCTATTAGGGCACTGGATTGAGATGCGTTCGGTTCTGGGGGCATCCAGGGCACTGGAAAAACTGGCCGAACTTATGCCTAATAGCGCCCATCTTGTGAGAGAGGATGGGAGCATTGAGGATGTAATGGTATCGGAGCTTAAGAATGGTGATCGGGTTTTGGTAAAAGCAGGGGAGAAGATACCGGCCGATGGTGTTGTGATCGAAGGTGAAAGTTATGTAAATGAATCAATGCTTACTGGAGAATCTATGCCTGTTGAAAAATCGAAGGGAATGAAAGTGATAGGTGGTGCCATAAATGGAGACGGTATTTTGGAGATAACAATTACGGGTGTTGGGAAGGATTCTTATCTGGCCAGGGTGATAGACCTGGTTAAGAAGGCCCAGGAACAGAAGTCAAAGACAGAGCAGCTTGCTGATGTGGCTGCCAGGTGGCTGACGCTTATCGCTATAAGTGTTGGGTTTATTACCTTTGCCTATTGGTTCTTTTACGGGCCATCTCTTGCATTTGCTATTGAACGTCTGGCTACGGTTATGGTGATTACCTGTCCGCATGCACTTGGCCTTGCTATTCCGCTGGTCAATGCCGTTTCAACGGCAATCTCTGCCAGAAACGGAATCCTTATAAGGAATAGGACTGCCTTTGAGAATTCGAGGAAGATAACAGCAGTGGTATTTGATAAGACCGGAACGTTGACGAAGGGGCACTTTGGAGTTGCCGGGATTAGCCTATTTGATGAGAATTACGATGAAAAAGATGTCCTCCAGGTAGCGGCTTCACTGGAGAGGAATTCCGAACATCCGATTGCCAGAGCGATTGTGGAGAAGGCTAAAGAAGCAGGAATAGAGCTGCTGGAGGTTGAGAACTTTCAGGTAATAAAGGGCAAAGGGGTTTCGGGTAGGCTAAAGGGATCCACTATTTCTTTGATAAGCAAGAAGGCCGCTGAGGAATTGGGTATAACTCTGCCGGTAGATGGCGATATGTACGGGACAGGGACATTGGTTTTTGTTGTTTATGATCGGCGTCTTGTTTCAGTTATTATTCTGGAGGATGAGATCAGGCAGGAATCCTTTGATGCCATAAAGAGATTGAAGGAAATGGGTATTAAGTGTCTGATGTTGACAGGGGATAACAAGCAGACAGCTGAGTATGTGTCTCGAAAATTGGGCCTCGATGGGTATTTTGCAGAGGTCCTGCCACATCAGAAACAGGAGAAGATAGGCGAATTAAAGGAAGGGGGAGAGTTTGTTGCTATGGTTGGCGACGGGATAAATGATGCGCCTGCCCTGGCCTTGGCGGATATCGGTATAGCCATTGGCTCGGGCACGGATATAGCAGCAGAAACTGCTGATATCATTCTGGTCAACAGTGATCCTCGAGATATATGGGCATTGATTTCCCTGGGTAGGGCGACCTATAAGAAGATGCTTCAGAATCTATTTTGGGCGACTGCCTATAATCTATTTGCAGTACCCCTGGCGGCAGGTGTGTTGATAAAGCAGGGAATATTGATATCTCCGGCAATTGGTGCGGCCCTGATGTCCTTGAGTACGGTAATCGTTGCGATTAACGCTCGGCTATTAAAATTCAATCGCGACTGGTAAGTTTATTGACTAAGAAACTGATATAACTAGGGGAATATTTAATTATTATACTGTTTATCGGTTTGTGGTGTCTAGCTGAATGGGTAACGACGAAGATCTTTTATAGATAATCTGATTGCGGCTGGATTTGTTTGTTGACTAGAAATTTTGTTTGTGCTATAAACATATCTTCGGGTCGTTAGCTCAACTGGCAGAGCAGGGGCCTCTTAAGCCCAAGGTTGAAGGTTCAAGTCCTTCACGACCCATTTGGTTTTTCTATATATTGATTTGATATTTTGATCTTTCTCGCGAGAGTGGCGGAATTGGCAGACGCGCTAGACTTAGGATCTAGTTCCTATCCGGAGTGTGGGTTCAAGTCCCACCTCTCGCATTAGCATAACAGAGGTGGATTCTAAGCGGGTGTAGCTCAGTTGGCAGAGCACCACGTTGCCAACGTGGTTGTCGTGGGTTCAAATCCCATCACCCGCTTTTTGATGTAACAGAGAAGTATAGTTCTGTATAGAGTTGTTCTTTAAAAAAGATAGACGGGATTTGAAACCACGACAGGGGGTTGTTAAGGGGGAGATTCCCCCTTAAAATGTAGCGGCGGGAGCCGCGGAATGCGCCGACAGGATGTCGGCGGGGGTGATAGCTAGCGAAGCGAAGCGCAAGAGGGGCGGAGCCCATATTGGGAGCAGGATGCGACGGAGGGGGTTCAAATCCCATCACCCGCTTATGAATTTGAAAGGGGAGTTTTTGATTTTGTAGGAAGGGTTTTCTCCATTATGGATTTGCAATATCATTGCAGGCCTTTAGCGAATAAACCAAGGAGATGGAAATGAAACTTATAGATGTACTGACCAAAGAGTGTGTATTTGCTGAGCTGGAGGCAGAGGACAGAGACGGGGTAATAAAAGAACTTCTAGATAGACTAGTAGAGTGTGGTAGGATAGATAAAGACAAAGAACAGCCTATCTTAAAGGCGTTGATAGATAGAGAAGAACTGGGTTCTACAGCGATTGGAAACGGTGTTGCAATCCCCCATGCAAAACTTGATGCAATAGATGATATAGTAGCTGCTTTTGGTATCTCTCATAAGGGTGTTGATTTTAATGCCTTAGATGGAGAGAAGGTTTATCTATTTTTCTTACTCGTTGCACCATCTGAGTCTGCAGGGCCTCATCTGAAGGTATTGGCAAGGATTACTCGTCTCCTAAGGGATAAGAACTTTAGAGAGACCCTTATGCAGGTAAAGACTAAAGAAGAGGCAATAAGGCTCATTGAAGAAGAAGACGCCAGATATAATTGAAAGGATTCTGCGAGTCCTTAAGTGGTTCTACCCGGGTGTTGGATTAAAACGATGGATTTCTCTTTCTATCCTTGGGCTTTTATTAGTCTTTATCGGTGCAACCCATTCCTTAAATAGTCTCAGAAGCATATCATTTTTTGATTGGGCTTATCTCCTTGCAGGTTTTATAATTATCGTCATAAGTGTATGGAAGATAGTAGAATTATTCCTTAGAATCCTTTTTCCTTCCCAGCATAAATCAAAGATAGCCGATATACTTTATCAGAGAAATGTCCTCTCCAAAGGTGTGAGGATAGTTGTTATTGGTGGTGGTTCTGGTCAGTCTGTCTTACTTCATGGACTAAAAGAGTATACGAGCAATCTTACTGCCATTGTTACTGTAGCCGATAGTGGTGGCAGTTCAGGTAGACTTCGTGATACATTTGATATCTTGCCCCCCGGTGATATAAGAAATTGCCTGGTTGCGCTCTCTGATGTAGAACCGCTTGTAAGGGACCTGTTTCAGTATAGATTTTCTAAGGATGTGCCTGAACTGGGTGGTCATAGTTTTGGGAATCTATTCTTGACTGCCTTGACGCAGGTTACAGGAGATTTTGAGAAGGCTATAAAGGCAGCCAGTGAGGTCCTTGCTACCAGGGGTAGGGTTTTGCCTTCTACCTTTGAGAAGATTTCTCTTGTGGCAGAGTATGTCGATGGCAGTGTGGTTAAGGGTGAAGCAGAGATACCAAAGGCCGCCAAACCTATAAAGAAGGTTTTTCTTGAACCAAAGGACCCTGCTGCATGTGAAGAGGCCCTTGCGGCAATACGGGAGGCAGATGTAATCCTCCTAGGACCGGGAAGTCTTTATACAAGTATTATGCCGAATCTGTTGGTTAGAAATATTGGAAAGGCCTTGATGCAGGCTAGGGTTCCGAAGGTCTATATATGCAATGTAATGACTCAAAAAGGGGAGACAGACAATTACACGGTCTATGACCATATTAGAGCTATTGTTGACCATGCAGGTAGGGGGGTTGTTACGCATTGTATTGTAAACAATATAACCATTCCTCATGATGCCCTGGATAAATATGCCGAAGAAGGAGCAAAAGAAGTAAAGTTGGGCGATGTATCTGGCATATCAGAGCTAGGGGTGGAGGTTGTTTTCGGGAATGTGATAGATATCTCCGGAGTAATTCGACATAACCCGCACAAGATATATCACCTGGTTATGGATTTGATAAAATAATCTGCCATGCCTTTATGACTTCCATCCTAGTGAAACTAAATCTTCCAGGAAAAATCAGTCTCACAAAATGAGACTAAAAGTTTCTGGAAGAATCAGTCTCACAAGTTTCTTATGATTTTCGGTTTTAGTTATGAGCTATTCGGTTGTATAATAAAAAACTACATTACAATCCAGAGTTAAAGGAGTGTTTGTTGATGAATGTTGATGTGTTGAAGGATTTTATTCCACAGGGGGAGATAGAGGTGCTTCTGGCGCGGACTTCTGAACCGGACTGGCCGCGTTTAAAGGATATATTTGCTAAGGCCCTGGCAGTGGAGACGCTTTCTCCGGAAGAGACTTCACAATTAATAAATACAAGTGACCCTGAAAAATGGGAAGCTATCTTCGAAGTAGCCCTTGATGTTAAAAGGAAGGTATACGATAATCGAATCGTGACATTTGCCCCTCTCTATCTTTCTAATTATTGTATTAATAATTGCCTTTATTGTGGTTTTCGCAGGGACAATGCTGCGGTTGAGCGGCGTAGACTATCTATCGATGAAGTAAGGGCTGAGGTGGAGGTTTTGGCAGGGGAAATTGGACATAAGAGATTGATTGTTGTGTATGGTGAGCATCCCTCTTCTGGTATAGATTATATTGTAGATACGATAAGACAGATTTACGATGTAAAGGTAAAGACAAAAAGGGGATATGGTTCTATACGCAGGGTAAATGTCAATGCCCCACCTTTCTCGGTTGAGGATCTAGTAAGGCTTAAAGAAGTGGGGATAGGGACATATCAGGTGTTTCAGGAGACCTATCATCGTCCTACTTACGAATATGTCCATCCAGAGGGAACGAGGAAGCACGATTATCTGTGGCGGTTGTATGTTATGCATCGGGCAATGGAGGCAGGGATAGATGATGTTGGCCTTGGGGTGCTGTTTGGATTGTATGACTGGAGATTTGAAGTAATGGGTTTGCTATATCATGCAATTGAATTGGAGCGCCAGTTTAATATTGGGCCACATACGATATCCTTCCCTAGACTCGAACCGGCTATTAATACTCCCTTTGTTCAGCAAACAAAATATAAGGTCTCAGATGAGGATTTTAAGAAGATTATAGCTATCATTCGCCTAGCGGTTCCCTATACCGGCTTGATTATCACGGCCAGAGAATCGGCGCAGATAAGGGATGAGATGATAAACATAGGTGTTACCCAGACTGATGCCTCTACGAAGATAGGTCTTGGTGCCTATAGCGATAGGATGGTTGAGCAGGAGCTTACGCGCCAGCAGTTTCAGCTTGGAGATACCCGGTCTCTGGACGAACTTATCCGTGCACTGGCGGCTATGGGCTATATTACTTCGTTTTGTACCGCTGGCTATCGCTGTGGAAGGACTGGAGAAAATATAATGTCCCTGCTCAAATCTGGCGCAGAGGGTAAGTTCTGTAAGCTTAATGCTGTGTTGACATTTAGAGAATGGCTTGACGACTTTGCTTCCCCAGAGACGCGTCAAATTGGAGAGAGATTGATAGAAAAAGAACTTGAGGAGATAAAACAGCAGATGCCGGAGATATTTCCCAAATTGATGGATTTTTATAATAAAACGATTGATGGTAGACGTGACCTTTATTTTTGATTTTGTTTTTCCTTTCAATCTTGGAGATGTATATGAAGGTTCCTTTTATTGATCTGCAGAGGATTTATCATAGGATTGAAAAGGATATAAATTCGGCCGTTTCTGAGTTATTTGCCTCACAGCGGTGGATCCTTGGTCCTGAGGTCGAAAGACTAGAGAAGGCATTCTCTGATTATATCGGTGTTGAAGGGGCTGTCGGCGTTGCCTCGGGCACGGATGCATTACTTCTATCCCTCAGGGCTCAGGCGCTTTCTAGATATGACAGGCAGTTCTTTTGCAGAGACGAATATATCATCACTACACCTTTTACCTTTGTGGCTACTGCAGAGGCGATTATAAGGTCTGGGGCCACTCCTTTATTGGTGGATATAGGGGAGGATTTTAACATATCTGTTTCAGAAATAGAAAGAGCCGTCTCCTCGTATAGGAATGTGGTTGGTATCTTGCCTGTACATCTCTATGGTTGTCCAGCGGATATGGGGGCGATTATGGAGATAGCCAAGCGCTACGACCTGTTTGTGGTAGAAGACTGCGCACAGGCCTTCGGAGCAATGATTTCTGGGCGGTATGCAGGGAGTTTCGGGGACCATGGGGCATTTAGCTTTTTCCCAACTAAGATCCTTCCAGGTATTGGCGATGGTGGAATGGTAGCCTGTAGGAATAGGGCTCTCTGTGATATATTGAAGGCTTTGAGGAATCATGGCGGTATTGATAAATATAATATCGAATATATCGGTTATAATAGTCGCCTGGATTCTATTCAGGCCGCAGCTATAGGTCTTTATCTTAAACATGTAAAGGAGTTTATAAGAGAGAGACAAAGAGTAGCCAGGATGTATATTGCTGGTCTGTCGGATGTGAAAGATCTGATTTTGCCTAAGGATAGAGATACGCATGTTTTTAATCTCTTTACCTTACGTCTAAGAGGATCCCTTGATAGAGATAGGATTTGTCAGCACTTGAATAATAAGAGTATAGGGGTAGGGGTGTATTATCCGGTCTTGCTCAATGAAATGAGGGGGATCAAGGACTATATAGTTGTTGCTGGGGATCTAAGGCAGGCAGTAAGGGCAAGTAAAGAGGTTTTAAGTCTTCCTATCTTTCCATATATGAAAAACGAAGAAGTCGAATATGTAGTAGATGTATTAAGGGGCGTAATTCGGTCTTAACCCTACCATACGCTTTTTCCTTGTCTCAGGCGACAATCCTTTATTCTCCTACTTTATTTTGTATGATAAAATATTTTTAATATGGAAAAAAAAGGCAAATTAATAATTGTTTCCAACCGGTTGCCTATAAGTGTTTCCAAGAAAGCAGGTAAAATATCTTTTCAGAGGAGTATTGGGGGACTGGCTACAGGGCTGGCCTCTTTTTATAAGGAATATGATAGCCTATGGGTTGGGTGGCCTGGTATTGCTTATGAGAAGATTAGAGAGGATTTTCAGCAAGTAAAGAAGGAACTCAAGAAGGACAAGTGTGTTCCGGTTGCTCTTCCCCAATCTTTGGTAGAACAGTTTTATCATGGGTTCTGTAACAAGACTATCTGGCCATTATTTCACTATTTCCCCAATTATGCTGTATTTTCGGATACCTTATGGAATGCCTATAAGAAGGGGAATGAATTATTTGCTGAGGCCTTAGAGGATATTCTAAGGCCGGGCGATACAGTGTGGATTCACGATTTTCATCTTATGCTTCTGCCTAGGCTTTTGCGGGAGTCTATAGAAGATCTCTCTATTGGCTTTTTCCTACACATTCCTTTTCCTTCTTCTGAGATATTTAGACTCATGCCCTGGCGAGACGAGGTCTTGGAGGGATTGCTTGGTGCTGATTTAGTTGGATTTCATACGGCTGATTATGTGGGGCACTTTTTAAGCAGTGTCAGGCGGATTCTTGGATATGAAAATTCCTTTAACCAGATATTGGCGGAAAACCGCATGATACAGGCAGATGTATTTCCTATGGGTATAGATTACAAAACTTTTAAGGCAGCTGTAGGTACGGATGAGGTAAAGGCAGAGATAGAGAGGATAAAGAGGCGAGTCGGGGATAGCAAGGTCATTATCTCTGTTGACAGGTTGGACTATACAAAGGGATTGTTGCATAGGTTAGAGGCATTTGAACGATTTCTGGATCGTTACCCTAAATGGAGGGGCAAGGTTACTTTTATATTATTGGTTGTTCCGTCGAGAGTAGGTGTGGAGCAGTATGCCAAGCTGAAAAAGAATCTTGATGAGATGGTAGGAAGGATAAATGGGAAATATGATACTATTGGTTGGATACCCATATGGTATCTTTATCGTTCAGTCCCTCAATCAGTCCTCTCGGCCCTTTACGCAATAGGTGATGTTGCCCTTATTACCCCTATAAGAGATGGGATGAATCTAGTGGCCAAGGAATATGTTGCAAGTAAGATAGATGGTAACGGGGTCCTTGTCTTGGGAGAGCTAGCTGGTGCAGCTAGGGAAATGGGAGAAGCGATAATCGTAAGTCCGCTGGATAGAAGTGGAGTGGCCGATGCCATAAAGCAGGCGCTGGAGATGCCATCGGAGGAGAAGGCGCTTCGTATATCGGCTATGCAGAAGAGGTTGGAGCGTTATGATGTGGTGCGATGGGCAAGGGATTTCATGGAGAGACTTACCCATACAAAGGAAAAACAGGCAATGTTTATGGGGAAAAAGCTGGCGGGTAGAGATGAGGCTGCCTTGGTTAAGACATATGCTTCTGCCCATAATAGGGTACTTTTCTTGGATTATGATGGTACTTTGGTTGGCTTTCGGGATAAGCCTGAAAAGGCAATGCCAGATAAAGAGTTGCTGGAAATACTAGAGCGCCTTACCAGACAAAAGGCCACGGAAATCGTTATTGTCAGTGGCAGGGACCCATATACCCTGCAGAACTGGTTTTCGAGTCTTAAGGTGAATATCATTGCTGAACATGGGGTGTGGTTGAAAGAGATAGACGGTGATTGGGAGATGATAGAGCTGTTGGATAGTGAATGGAAGGAAAAGGTGAGACCCATCCTTGAGCTTTATACAGACAGGACCCCGGGGTCTTTTATTGAAGAGAAGGAATTTTCGCTTGTATGGCATTATCGTAGGTGTGATCCAATCCTGGCTACGGTCAGATCGCGGGAATTGAAGGATGCACTTCTACAGCTTATAGCCAATCTGGAGATAGGGGTTCTAGAAGGCAATAAGGTCATAGAGATCAAAAATACCAGTATCAATAAGGGGCGGGCTATTCTGCACTGGCTGGCCAGGAAGGATTACGACTTTATGTTTGTGGCTGGCGATGATTGGACGGATGAAGATATGTTTGAGGTCTTGCCTGATTGGGCTTATTCTATAAAGATTGGTTTTGGCATATCGAAGGCTAGATATAGATTGGACAGCCCCTTTGAATTAAGGCAAATATTAATGAAATTGGCCTCTATTAAGGGAAAGTGATGTAGGGTAGTGACTTTATTGTGATAAAGTACAAAGGATGAAAAAGGCGGTGGTTTTTATCCTTTGGTTTTTATGTTTTATTCTTTATCCTTAAAAACAAGGGGGGAGAGATGAGGCATAGCGTGGTTGATTATGTAGACATCGTCGGTGAAGAGGTAATTGTTTCGATATATAAACTTGCAAGCAGGCTTTACAATCGATCTATTGTCCATATAAATTCCACCTATTACGGTGGTGGGGTGGCGGAGATGTTGAGTTCCCTTATACCCTTGCTCAACGATGTGGGTATAAGTGCGGGATGGAGGATATTAAAGGGGAGTCCGGATTTCTTTGAGATTACCAAAAAGTTTCACAATTCCCTCCAAGGGGACTCAATCAATCTTAGTGAAAATAAGAAACGCCTCTATCTGCAGACAAATGAGGATTTCGCCTCTTATACTCACATAGATCATGACTTGGTGATAGTGCATGATCCTCAGCCCTTGCCACTTATAAAGTTTTATCATAAAAAGGAGCCTTGGATTTGGCGATGTCATGTAGATTTGTCCAATCCCAATCAGGACTTATGGAATTTTCTAAAAAGGTTTATCATCCGTTATGAATCAGTAATAGTCTCAAGTGAGGATTATAAAAAAACAGATCTGCCAGTAGAGCAAAGGATTTTTTTCCCAGTGATAGATCCTCTTTCACCGAAAAATCGTGATATCTCGCAGTCTACGATAGATTCACATTTGAGAAAATTTAAGATACCTACGGATAAGCCTATATTGCTCCAGATATCTAGATTCGATAAATGGAAAGATCCTTTAGGTGTGTTGGATATATATGAGAAGGTGAGACAAGAGGTGGATTGTCGTCTTATCCTCTGTGGTTCTATGGCCAGCGATGATCCTGAGGGATGGCAGATATATCAGAAGGTCCTTAATAAGGCTAAGTCATATATCGAACAGGGCGATGTGATGCTTATAACCGCGGAAAACCACGTGCTAGTAAATGTGTTACAGCGGATAGCCGCAGTGATAATTCAGAAGTCATTGAAGGAAGGTTTTGGCCTCACTGTTACTGAAGGACTTTGGAAAGGCAAGCCAGTCGTTGCCTCGCGAGTTGGCGGAATTCCTCTCCAGATAGAAGACGGTGAGACTGGTTATTTGTTGGATCCATATGACCACGACGGTTTTGCTAATCGGATAATTCAGCTGTTGACCAATCCAGAATTAGGTGCAGAACTTGGTAGGAGGGGGAAGGAGGTTGTTAGAGAAAGATTCCTCATAACCCGTCTTCTAATAGATTATTTGAACCTTATGGATGAAATGATTAATAAGTGCGGGGGGCGATGAACTTTCTGTGGATAGACACTACCACTTGGGTTTTTGTTCTTATCTTGGGAAGATATCTTGTTGACGTGAAATGGATATGGATACTTCTTCCACTATTCTTTTTCCATTCTCTAGCTCCGGCCTTTGTTACTATTGTACTTTTGAGCATGCGTTACATTTATTCTTCGAAAATATGGAGTGAAAGGATGTTATATTCTATTTTGCTTTTTATCTGGTTATTAGCAGGATTTATTATTAGGGACACTCTTTTATCTAATACCCTGTCAGGGATGAATGAGGTGCGTTTGGTATTGGCGATAGGGCTTTTCCTCCTTACTTTTACAATTGTAATTGGCGAAAAGGGACTTTGGCATTGGGCTCTTCCATTTCTATTGTACATTATAATCAGGTTATTGGAACTTTATGGTGGTCTCTTTGGCTTGGGAGTAAATAGCGTAGTTGTACGTATGTTGTCTATTGTAATTTCTATTGCATCTTTATTTATCATTCAATTAAAAACAGCTCAGTTTTGGAGCTGGGTATGGTTTGCAGCTACTATTTTGATGTTAGTATTATCCTGGAAGATAGCTATATTTGGAGCATTGTTGGTGATGGGAGAGAAATTGATCCCTGATGGCTATAGAGATTTATTTCGGATAATGGGTGTAATCGTTTTATTCTGGAGCCTCTTGTATGGATAAACAACTCATCGCTATGGCATTGGCAGGTATCTGGGGAGAACTCTTTCTATGTGTTTCTGAGCGTAGATGGCTTGATGTTCTAGTCTATGGACTGGGAGTTGTTATAGTGTTTGTATCTGGTATGATCGCTGTATCTGTCTGGTTTCCTGTTTTTCTGGGACTTTTGTTCCTATTAAGCAGAAGGCGGATAATTGACTGGGGCATATTTTTAGGAGGGCTCTTGATTTTATATTTTTCTCTTAATAACAACCATCCATTATGGGGTTGGTTTTTTATATGGGAGGCTGGTTTTTTCATATCTAGTTCCCAAAAAACACATATCCTATTTTTATATTCTCTGGTTGTTACTCTTCTTGCATACATAAATCAATCCTTTTTTATAAACGACAGTTTTTTCTTATGGTCTTCATTCGCTATTGGATTAGCGATGTGGCAATTTCTTTCATCAGCGGATCGACTCTGGTATAGATATGGTTTTGTGAATCTGTTAAGGGTTTTGATGACTGTACTTTCTCCAGTTGGCAATCTTGGGAAGGCTTTTGCTTTTTTGGGAATAGCGATCTTGTCGTTTTTATTTGATAGTCAGACAAAAAAAGAAAATAAAGAACTGGAAGTAAAGTCTGCTGCGGTAGTAGTGATATATTTATTGTTATCTTCATTATTGACCGTAGCTATCTTTTTATCGTTTAAGAGCAGGCCGATCCTGTTTCTCAGCGGAAGAGGGGCAATTGATTGGGCAATATTCCTTGCATTGCTATTCTGGCTATTAGTATTTGGGGAAATTGTCTTTTCTTGGTTATTTAATGTTCGCCATAAGGAATATGGGCTTTTATTGTGGGTAGCAGGATTGTCAGTTTTTGCGTTTTATTTAGGGATTTCATATCTTACTTATTTTTCCTTGTTGATCTTTGGCATATTATTGCTTGGGCTACTTTCTTTAAAAGAAGTCCACTATTTCTATATACAGCAAAGTAGCCTTCCGGAAAAGTTTGATATTATTAATGGATTATATCCGTGGCTATTAAAACTCTCCCTTGGTTATAGGGTAGCCTTTAGTCTGTTAAAAAATTGGTTAGTGCGTATATTATTGTATATCTTGTTAGGGATGGGGTTGGTTTATTATGTCAGAAATCTTTAATAATAGAGTAGAGACCATGGCTTTGTGGATAATCAACCTCTCTGGCTTTTTATTAATACTTTTGGGGATAAACAAAGTAATTAATATCCCCTTCTTGTTGGTTTGGTTATTTTTATGGTGGACGTTTGTCTTGGGTAATGGATTTGATGGGGTTAGTTTTGCTATATTTTTCTGGCCCATTTATGTAGTATTGTTTTTGAGGCCTTATGGTACAATTACGCCTGTGTATATTGATGAGATTTCACTTCTTGCTTTTCCCTTCTATATGTTGCCGTTGGTCATCTTATGGATTGGATTTGTTTTGAGATCTCTGCTTAGACATAATAGCTTTCGAGATGTATTTACTTTTTCCATACTAGTATTTCTAACAACTGCTATGGCTTTTGAAGTCCATAATATCTGGAAGACTATAATACTGAGCTTTGGACTAGTCTTATTGGGATATCTGTTAGCCTTCTATTGGATAGTATTGAGGGATAATCGCATTAGTAAAAGAGAAGTATTTTCACTTTACTTTTTAGGGGTCTTTTTGCATTTTTTATTTATATAGGGTTGTGTAATAG
>WGAY01000006.1 GCA_015494585.1 Candidatus Omnitrophota bacterium
ATCTAAGTATCGATCAAATTTAATATTGGATAAATAATCATCTAGTTTGTTCTCTTTTATTGTTGGCAAATGCGTCATTCTACGATGGGCCTCGTTATAATCATTCGGCACAAAACAAAAGCCACACCTTGCCTGATTATATAATTCGTTAGTGTACATACGTTTTTCCTCATTCCAAGATGATAAGGATTCACAAACAACCAAAAAAGTTGACAGATCCAACCCAGATAAATCTTCCCATTTTTTTAAGACACGAATAGGGATATCCTTCAACTTACCATGTTCAAGTAACCATTGTCTTCCATACAGGAAGGCTTCGGTTCTATCGTCTTCTGTGTTAAAGACCACCACTTCCGACACCTGTAAATACTCTGCCCAAAATAGAAAGTCCAGAGACAAACCATATCGTTGAGGCAGACCAAGTATTAACATCTTATCAATGCCATCGCACCCTAATAGAGACTTTGTGCGCATAAGGAGCCATCCCTTAGCCATATACTCATAGGTAGTTCCATATCCTTCCCCGCCTAACCGTGCAGCGTAATGCATAAATTTCCAATTAAACACAGCCATAGTAAGTTATACTCCTTTTAATTCCAGTCTTAAAATCTAAAGGCTCAAATCTCAACAATTCAAAATGGTTAGATCTATACAAACGATCGCCCACAAGGTAGGGTAGTCTATCTGAAGAAAATATCGGTTCTTTACCTAACAAACTCAATATGGTCTCCTGCAAATAAACCAATGCTTTCCACAAAGAGAATGGGAAATGAATTATCCTAAGCTCCGGTATTATCTCCGACACAACTTTAGCGAATTCATTCCAAGTAATCCTAGACCACGCTAACAATATCTCTATATTGGCTACCTCATTTCGAACTGCAGACTCCACTGCTTTAGCCACATCCTCCACATACACCAATGGCACCATATAATTATCACCCTTTCCAACTATCAATAATACCTTATACTTACAAGCGAACGATATCAATTTGTAAAGATCGGACCTATCTCCGATACCATACACATGAGCAGGTTGTAAAACTACCCATGGTATACCAAATCTTATACATATTTCTTTTATTTTCTTTTCCGCTTCATATTTAGCCACTTCATAGGAAGATTTGGGCGTTTTGGACGTATCCTCTGTAATTTCCTCATTCAATCTCACTCCATACGACGCTATACTCCCTATATGGACAAACTTCTCCGGTTTAAAGCCAGCCCTAAATATCTCCTCTAGCAAATCCACCACCTTCACATTATAATCCACGATCTGATTGTGTCCTAATTTCGTCTTGGTAGAGACAGATCCCCCGCCAACGCAGTTAACCACCACTTCAGGGCTAAACTGCTCAAATAAAGCACGTAAAGCGCCTTTACCCGAATCAGAGTATAAGTCTATAGAGCAATAACCTTCCCAATCCTTTTGCCTCCGTCCCACCCCTATTACTTGATATCTAGAGCGCATCAGGTTAACCACATGTGAACCAATAAACCCGCTTGCTCCTAATACAAGCACTCTCTTCACCCCACCAACCTCCACGGCGAAAAGAGCATATTTATGTACATCTCATTTGCAAGGGGGCAAATATGAGATAACTTTACCTTATTCTGGACCTGCCTAACCCTACTGCAATTGCGCCAGAATTTCCTGAAATCCATACCGTAAGCCCTTAAATTTCCCATAACATTTGTATGCACTGCGCAGTCCCAGACATCTCCATTTGAGTTTATCTGTACGGATGCAAAACCAGCAAAGGAAGGCATTGGTTGTTTGTTATTATACAATATGTCCCTAAGAAATCTGTAATAGCGTTTTCTAAAAATGACGATAATATTATTTATCCAACTCTTTTCCCTTCGCTTTTCTAATTTAGTCAGGGCATTTAAAAACAAATCAAACTCCTCCTCAGAAGGAGTTGGGATAGCGTTGGCGTTATTCATCTCACCACGCACTTCTGCCACCTCAAATATATGCTGGTCAGGAGAGATTTCATTTTTTACAAACTCAATTATCTCATCTAAATTATGGACATTCCATTTAGAAATAACAGTATGTATGCCTATACTTAACAAAGGAAATCTTTTCTGCAATTCCTTCAAAATCTTAACAGTCTCCATTGCCCTTTCAAAATTACCCTTTATCCCACGTATTTCATCGTGCCTCTCTCCTATTCCATCAATAGAGAGATTTATTGTTACCTGAGAGATATCACGACGTGAAACATAAGGTAAAGCCGAATCTATTTTTTTCTTATAACTTCCGGCAATAAACCATTGGTCGGGATAACCAGAAGCTCTGGTTTATTCCTATGAGCTATTTCGATAATCAGTTTATCGATCCACTCAACCAAAAATGGCTCTCCTCCACTCAAAGTTATCCATACAGGATTCTCTCCCATAGACGATATAATAGATCTCCAGTCTTCAAAGGACATCTCTTCTTCAACTGGATCGTCCCATATGTAACAGGTCCTACAACGGGAGTTGCATCGACGCGTAAGGCTGAAGGTATAATTAATCGGCAAGACATTCGGCAACCCAGTAATACGATAGATCCAGAAAGAAGGTATCTTATACAACAAATCTATAGATTTCCCCATAAAAAGATAACTCCAAAATACCTATTTCATTATCCCCCTACCCATAGGCAGTATCTATGATATAATTATCCATTAAGTTCTGCGGGATTACAATCGAAAAAATTAAGGGATAAATCAATGGGTGTACACTGGTGGCCAAAATCAAGGGCAATAGTCCTCAATTACTTTCTAATTCGCATATGCCAGGGAAAGAGGGACAATAAAATCCTAGAGATAGGATGCGGCGCGGGCGGGAATTTCTTCTTCCTTAAACAATTTGGAGAATTGACAGGTATAGAGCCAGATGAGAGATCAATAGAAGCAGCTCGTCAATACAACGACGTAAAAATAATAAAGGGATCTCTACCATATGCTATCCCATCAATGGACAAACAATTCGACATCATTGCACTCATAGAAGTACTGGAACACATAGAAGAGGATAGAGAATCCGTGGAGAAAATAAAAACCTTGTTATCAAGTAATGGGCATCTCATAATAACTGTACCGGCATTTATGTTTCTCTGGAGTGAGCATGATGTGTATTTTCAACACAAACGTAGGTATACAAAGAAACAATTAGAACAACTACTCTCAGACGCAGGATATAACATTGTATTCTCCTCTTATTTCAATTTTTTCGTATTCCTCCCTGTGTTAATCTTACGCAAAACAGGTCTGTTTAATTTAATAAAACGAATTAAGATGAACTTGTCTGGTTCAACTAACTCATTATCCGATACAGCTATCACTGAAGGTGGTATCATTGGAGCTATCTTTACCTTTCTGGCAAAAATAGAGGCCTTTCTCCTAAGGTATATAAAATTTCCATTTGGCGTGTCTCTGCTATTAATCGCAAAAAAGAAATAATATATAAACCACACCTAAGGCCTATGCTCATAATGTAAGTTATTGCAGGATAGCCATAACCAGCAAAGGTGAAAATAACCAGAACAATCAAAGAAAAAATTCAACCCATAATTCAACGATAACTTGGATTTATAAGGGGCGCCGGGACGGACACCAGGTGGCTAATGCCCGTCCCTGAGGGGGGGAGATGATTATTAAATAATAATCTATTACCAGGGCTTTGTCAACTAAATTTTTAAAAATTTTTTAATTGTTAAATTATTGTAGGATAAATAGTTGCAAAAACCCTCTAAAGCAGATACTATGCGCGGGCACTTTCCTGACGTGAATCCTTTAGAAAGGCCATAGGGGTATTGAGCCGCTGACTAACCTCATCCAGCCAGTCCATGTCCAGCTCTGCCTGTGGCATTCCAAAGACATTTATATCCGAGCCAGGTGCAGAGGATAAGACGTCCATAAATTCGCCCAGCAATACGTATACCTCTGTATCCGATGGCAAACGCATTACGTCCTTCATCTTTTCAAGGTAAGTACGGCCTCTTTCAACCGCATCCCTATCTTTCACCACCTGAATGAGATTTATCTTTGTATCAAGCCCTCGATATAGATGTAGCCCCAGCAGGATAGCCAGATGAACATTTGGCGAGCCTTCTCTGATCCAGAGGTTAATAGAACTCAAGCCATCCAGAGGAGAATTCGACTTATACAAAATCACACCCATATTTTCTTCTTCTGCTATATGTAGTGCGCCCTGGATAAACTCAGGGGAAAGCCCATCTACAAGTTCCAGAAATAGTATATTCGACGGTAACAGATACTGCCTGGACAGGTATATCGCCTGTCTGATAATCGCAAAACCGTCCTTATCAAGGGCAAGGGATATGGCAAATAATCCTGATTTTCTTAGATCCCTTGCAAATCTCTCTCCTTTATCGACCAGTTCATCTTGTGAGGATTTGCAAACCAGCAAGAGTCTGCCATTTGGATAAAGGAGTCCCTCCATAAATTTCTCCCACCTATCTATGGAATCAGGGGTAAATACCGGAACGATCAAATTCGGTTTCCATAGCTTGGGATGATAGGGAAGCTGTTCGGCTATGCGAAGGGAATTCTCTGCCAAGAACATCAAGACGCCCTTGCGTACATCCGGCCAGGAACCAGGGAAGTCCCTTCTTAACATATATAAATAAATCATAAACAAAAAAAGTAAGGCCAGAATAGAAAACAGCGGATCAATGAGAAACATAGACAATAAGGTCCCCACCACACCAAGGAGAGGAACTATCAGCGGTAATCTAAAAGACGGCCTGAAGCTGACGATTCCGATTGCCTGTTCCACAAAAACAGAAAAATTTATCATTCCATAGGTTATCAAAAATATCATTGTCAAAAATACTGCCAGGGAATTCAGAGAACCAACCAGCAAGGCAACCAGGGATATAAGAGAGGTAATCATTACTGCAGGGACGGGTTCATCTTTATCATTGACCCTGGATAAAAAGGATGAAAACGGGACTATCCTGTGTTTGGCAAGTGCCAAAAGGACCCTGGGAGAGGACACAAACATACTGAGGGCCGAAGATAAGGTAGCTCCCATTATTCCAAGAACTACCAATACAGGCCACCTCGCCCGCTCAACAGCTATACTGGAATTCTCTACCAAGATATGGGCAGGGGCAATAGAGGAAAACCAGATTGCCATAAGCGAATAGATAACGAAGCTCAAGGCTATGGCAGACAGCGTACCCAGAGGAATGGCGCGTTCAGGGTTACGTAGTTCACCCGACATATTAACGCCAGCCAATATACCTGTAACCGCCGGGAAAAAGACTGCGAATACACGCCAGAAGGAGATATCATTTACAGCACCAGAAAATCCTATCATAGAAAATCCCTTAAAGGCCATAAAAATAGAAAATAAGGCAAGGGCAATTAATAATAGTATGCCATACTGCAGACGGAAGGCTATCTTTGCGCTGCGTTGGGATATAAAGAACAATATTGCCCATACAACCATCGAGACTATCATCTGATTTTGTCCGCTAAAGATGTTCACCCACAGCTCAGAGAAACCAGTTATGTAGAAGGCAATGGAAACGGCTTGAGAAAGGTAAAGGGATATTCCAATTGCACCCCCTGCTTCCAACCCAAGGGACTTGGAGATAATGGAATAGGCCCCACCCCCGCCTATCCTGCGATTGCTTACGATAGAGCTCAAAGACAGTGCAGTAAGGAAGGTAATGGAATTACTGAGGAGGATTATAAGCAGGGATGGCCAGAGACCAACCTGCCCAACAACCCAGCCCAATCTCAAAAAGAGGATAACCCCTAAGATGCTAAGAAGCGTAGGAACAAAAACCCCCTCAAAAACTCCAAATCTACGCAACTAGCCACCTCATTTTTTTAAAAAACTATTTTGTTTATCTTTTGTTTTAATTATACCACAGACCCTCTATTGTATAATTCAGGAGAATTTCTGGTTTCTTTATATATGGAAAGGGCGTATGGAAAGGGTGATAGTACCCGTTCCAGGACTCCCTGAAGAAAGGATATGCATATACCATAATTCGTAACAGCAACTCCTCTATCCATAGCCTTCTGCAGTCTAGAAAGCATCTGACCTCTGGTTAACATACAACCGCCACAATGTATAACAAGCTTATATTCTTCAAGGTTATCTGGGTAGTCCTTACCCGAATAAACGTCTATCTTCAAATCAAATCCAAGATACTGTCTCAACCACCTAGGTATCTTTACCCTTCCAATGTCATCTTCTATAGCGTGATGGGAACAGGCCTCAGCAATAAGGAGCTTATCCTCTGGTTGTAATTCATCTATCTTCAAAGCTCCCCTGACCATCTCGTGCAATTCGCCTTTATAACGGGCAAATAATATAGAAAAGGTCGTACATTTGACATTCTCCGGGGTATCCGCAACCATCTTCAAGACTACCTGAGAGTCACAGACAACAAGATCAGGAGATCTAGCCAAACGGCTCAATAGGTATGGATATTCTCTTTCCTTAACCACCAAACAGGCTGCATCGTTATCAAGGGCATCCCTGATGGTCTGAACCTGGGGCAATATAAGACGGCCCTTTGGGGCCTGTAGGTCTATAGGGACCACAAGTACGGCCAGGCCACCTGGAGGGAGAAGATCCCCTATAAGAGATGGGGATCTAAAGAAATCTTCAGGGCATACCTGGATAAGCAATTCTTTAAACAATCCTATATGCCTATCCCTGGCCTCAGTATCTAGGCAAGAAATCTGCATAAACTTTATCCCCATTCCATCAAGCCTTAGCAAAAACTCGCGACAAGGCTGTTTTACGTCTAACTTATTTACGATAACAATTAGTGGGATTTTGCGCATTTTACATTCAGACACAACCTTCTCTTCATATTCTCCCCATATATCCGGCTCTACCAACAATACAACCACATCGGCCCTCTCAAATACCTGTCTTGTCTTTTTGACTCGAAGAGCCCCCAACTCTGACTTATCATCCAATCCTGCAGTGTCCAGGAACACCACCGGACCTATGGGCAAGAGCTCCATTGTCTTTTCTACCACATCGGTAGTGGTGCCAGGCAGCGGAGATGTAATAGAGACATCCTGCCCACTCAACATATTTAAAAAAGTGGACTTACCTACATTAGTCCTGCCCAGAATAGCAATATGTAATCTAAGGGATTTAGGCGTATTATTCATAACAGAAATTTGGTCTATATATATTAGCCGCTTCCCTGACAGAATAAAGGGAATTCAAAGACTTACAGAAATCCAAAGAAAGAACGGGCCTTTGCCAATATAGATTCGCCGCGTTCTTCAGCTATCCTTTTAAGGGCCTCTGCCTCTGAAGGAGATAATTTTTTGGGTATCTCCACTTCTATCTGGACATACTCATCGCCTGGGGCTCCGCCTCTGACATCTGGCATCCCTTTACCCTTTAATCTTAGTTTTGCACCAGGCTGAGTCCCTGGGGGGACCTTCACCTTTGCCTTGCCAGAAAGGGTAGGCACCTCTAGCTCACATCCCAGGGCTGCCTGATACATTGATATCTTCCGCGCCACGTATATATCCTTCCCTTCCCTGCGAAAGATAGGATGGGGTTTTATACGAACCAATACGTAGAGGTCTCCGGACCTGCCAGAAAGGACCTGTTCCCCTTCTCCTGAAAGGCGAAGATGGGTGCCATCCTCTATACCCGCGGGTATCTTGACCTTTATATTCTTCACGGCCAGGGCCCTGCCAGTACCACCACACTTTACACAGGGATTTTTTATTATCTGTCCACTCCCTCCGCACCTTGGACAGGTCGTCTGCATAGCAAAGAAACCAGCTGCCCGTGTAACCATCCCCCGTCCCCTACATTCAGGGCAAACTACTGGAGAGGTCCCTGGTACAGCCCCACTGCCATTACAGGCTGAACAGACCTCGTAACGCTGAATGCTTATCGCTTTTTCCACTCCCCTATAGGCATCTTCCAGGGAAATGCTTATCTGGACCTCCTGATCCCTGCCCCTACGGGCCCGCCGGGATGATCTGCCAGAACTGCTGCGATACGAGAATACATCTCCAAAGCCAAAGCTCCTTAATAAGTCATCCAAGCCAAAGTCCCCAAAGACATCTTCGAGGTCATCAAAGTGGGTAAAATTAGACCACTGGAATCCCTGCGCCCCAAAAGACTGGCGAGCCGCATCATAACCATAGGTATCGTATATCTTACGCTTCTCAGGATCACTCAATACCTCATAAGCCTCGGATATTTCCTTAAATTTTTCCTCTGCTTCTTTTTTATTATCAGGATTTTTGTCTGGGTGCCACTTCATCGCCAATTTCCTATAGGCGCGCTTTATCTCGTCCTGAGAAGCACCCCTCTCAACACCAAGTATTTTATAATAATCCTTTTCCATATATTCCTTCCTTAACTTTCTCTACCTCAACCGTGACAAAGTTACGCCTTTGGTCGAGAAACCTTTACCCTCGCTGGCCTGAGAACCTTATCGTGTAGCTTATAGCCTTTCTGGAGTACCTGTACAACTGTATTCTCAGGGACATCATCCCTCTCCTCCTGCATCAAGGCCTCATGGACCTCTGGATTAAAGGCCTTTCCCTCTGCCTCTATCTCTTCAACACCGTATTTATTTAAAAGGGAGTAGATGTCCTTCCCTATCATCTCAAGGCCCTGGATGAGCTTCTCTATATCACGGGCCTCTTTCGCAGATGAGAAAGCCCTTTCAAAGTCATCTAATACCGCCAAAAAGTCTTGAATAATATTATATTGAGCAAATTTTATGAACTCTTCCCTCTCCCTTTCCAGTCGCTTCCGTGCATTATCAAAATCCGCCTGAATCCTCAGACACTTCTCAAACAATTCCTTGGCCTTCCTTGCCTCTGAGGCCAGGTGTTCATATTCTCCTCTAGAGAGCAAAACCTGATCTGTATCCTGTACCTTATCTGTATCTGAAGCATCCTTTCTGTCCACTGGGGTCTGCTCCTGAATAGGGGTCTCTTGCTTATCTCTATGCTTTTCTTTATCCTTTCCCATAGCCATCACCACCTCGCTAACAAGACTTCCCAATATTATACACTAAAAATCAAACCATAGTATCCTATTTTAATCTAGCGTACGCAATATAAGTTTGTATTAAAGTGGGAAAAATATCCTAAGGAATAATTAGGCAACCAACAATCCCCAAAAGGAAAAATAAGATAGGCAGGGGCAACATAATTAGATAGACATTTGCAACACCAAGTTTGGCAATGCTGCTCAAGAAGGCCAGTAAAAGATAGTAGATGAAGAATATGACTATGCCTATCCCAACCACTGAAAATCCCGGTGGACGTCGTTGTATCTTCAAGACAAATGGGAGACCTGAGAATATCAGGATGAAAGGAGATAGAGAAATTATAATCCTGTACAGTATCTGAACCCTAAAGACCAATTTAGTCTCCTCATCTCCACTTTGGGCCAGGCGTTTTAGACTCCTTATTAGGTCTCTTATTGGAAGGCTATCTATAAAAGATTCCTTTCGCATCATATCTGTAGGGGATTCTTTAAGCCGCATCTTTTTCCTCTTATAAAATTCCTTCTCTGATTCTATAACATTTCCCTGTTGGTCAAATTTATAGATGAGAAGATTATCAAAGTACCACCACCCATCCTTCCATTCGGCCTGTTGAGCAACTAGTTTTCGCCTTATCCGCTGCCTATCATCCTGCTCTAGGATTAAAATGCCCTTTATCAAATTCTGTCGGGGATAAAACTTGGAAATAAAGAATAATCTATTATCCGTACTATAGAATGTCAAAAACTTCAAGACCACTTCTTTCTTTGCACTGGCGTTACGTTTTATGAATTCCTTCTTAAGGCTTGTGGTAAAAACCATAGAACCAGGGACAAAACGCTCATTCACAAAGAATACAACCGCAGACAAAAAAATTGCCCCAAAGATAATCGGCCTTAATATCGAAAATACTCCCTTGCCAGATGACCTGATAGCAATTATCTCATTGTTGTAATTCATTAGACCAACGGTATATAACGACGACAGCAATGAGGAAAGGGGTGCAATATTTACCAATACAATAGGCACCATTACCAGATAATACAGGGAAACAATCTTGACAGGGACATGATTGGTAATTATATCGTCTAAATGGCCGAGCAGGTCTCCCAATATATAGAGACAGATAAATCCAATGAGGGAAAAGCCCATAAACTTTAAATACCTTATGCCTATGTACCTGTCCAATATCTTCATTATCTCTGCCTTGCCAACAATACAAATCCAATTATCATAAATAGTATATCTGGCAGCCACATAGATATGTAGGGAGGCAACACTCCTCTTATGCTAAGGGCCTCTACTCCAAGCATAGCAAAGTAATAAACAGTAGTAATCAAGGCAACAACTGTTATACCAACAGAGGTCTCATTGCGGGCTGTTTTTATAGATAGGGGGATAGCGAATATCGACAATACCAGGGGGGCAAAGGCAAATGCCAGGCGCTTGTTTATCTCTATATCTATAGGTAAAATACCTATGCCCCTGTCTTTATAACGCCTTCTTATGCCGAGAAGCGTGCGAATATCGTGTTCCTTAAGTTTTCTAGTTATCTTCCCCTCATTATTTTTGGGAAGATCGAAGGCAATAAAATAGGTGTCAGAGACAAATTTATAAAACTTATCCGGCCGCCTCGGATCCACTTCATCGGATATAACATGCCTGAGTTTTAGCCTCAACTTGCGTCTAACCTCATCAACCATTACCTGCCCTCTTTCGGCTATCAACACCCTTGGAGGCTGATCGTCTCTGAGTTGATATATACGCACGTATTTCATAAAATTATCTTTCAATTGATAAATGAAAATTATATATCCAGGGAAAATATCAATAAAGCTGCCTGGTTCAAGGTACGCTAAAGGCTGTTTTACTCCCATCTCTGCTACAAGCCTGCGGGCACTGTAATGGGCATGCGGTTCTATTTTGTCATTTATTATAAATGTCAAAAGACTTAAGACAAAAGACAAGGCAAGTACAGGGAATATTATATTCATCAGACTAACCCCACTGGCCCTCAAGGCATTAATCTCATTATCAGCCGATAACCTCCCAAATAAGAGCACCATAGCAGAGACCGTGGCAATGGGTATAGTAAAGCCAATAACAAAGGGAATAAGATAAAGAAACAACCTTAACACCAACACAGGATTCACCTTTTTGTTTATGATTAGATCCGAGAGTTTGACGATATTGCCCACAACAAAGATAAAGGTAAAGACAAGGAGGGTAATACACAATAGGATCAATACTTGCCTCAGCATATAGTTACGGTATATCCTCATCCGCACAATACAAACCCCTTTATAACGAGATTCTTCACAGCCTTGACAAGGGTATAACTCGCCTCTTTAAAGGTGGCCTCTGTAGTTACGATATCATCCACCAAAAGGAACCTTATCTCCTTCGATACAGATAAAAGTCTTTCCAATGCACCTTCTCTTATTCTAAACGAATTCCTTATCTTTTTTAATCTCAAATCTCTATCTCTTATTTTGTGCAATTCTGGTTTAAATAATCGTACAGACAATACATCCACCAGGGATATATTCAGTCTATCGGAGATATACCTAGCAATAACCGCAGCAGGATTCCACCAACGTACAAACCGCTCCTTTAATGGATGCATTGGGATAAAACCGACAAAATCTATATCCGAAAACTCCTCTCTAAATTCAGTCAAATAGCTATCGACACAGGAAAGAATTATATCCCTTGCAACGATGTCATGATTGAACTTCCATTTCTTTATGAGAAAGGCTGGCAGGCCTTGATACTCCCACAGGAACAAAAATCTCCCATCACGTTTGCTATGGGCAGCTATCGGATGTATATAAGAAAGCTGACTATTACATTCCTTACACAGCAGCCCTTCCCTGATGGAGGTAGCACAATAATAACAAATTGGTGGGACAATATCGTCAATAAACATTAATTTATATATTTAGAAATGATACTCTCCCATAGTCCTTTTGATTTCAAAATGAGTTCACAGACCTCCCTGACCGCCCCCCTTCCACCATAGGAAGATGTTATATAATCCGCTGCTTCCTTGACCTCGGGACAGGCATTAGCAACCGCTACAGCCAATCCAGAGACCTTCATAGCAGGGATATCAACCAAATCGTCGCCAACAAAGGCCGTCTCTGACAGATCCACGCCTACAGAGGAGGCAACTTGTCTTACTGCCTCGGCCTTATCCGATATATCCTCCATTACGATAGAGACACCACAATCCTCGGCCCGTATTCCTATGGTAGGAGAGGATTTGGCACTTATAAATGCAACCTCTATACCTGCCCGCCTTAGTAAACTCAATCCCATACCGTCGTGAACATTAAAAAATTTAAGGCTTCTTCCATCACTATCATAGATAATCCGTCCATCCGTCAATACCCCATCCACATCCAAGGCAAGCAACTTAATCGATTCCCACTTATATGTCAATTTCATCTTAAATCACCTCCTAAATTAATTACTTCAAAGGTGTCAAAAATCATCGGCGAGTTATAGAGACTATCTTATCAAATACCACCTTCGGAGATATCGCTTTCATACAATACAGGTCCCTATCACACTCAACGGCATAACATGGAACATCACAGCCCTCAGCCAGCCAGATATTATTAGTAGACAGCTCACCGATAAGTCCAGTAATCCAAGGGGATGTAGGGCCAAAGATCCCTATAACGTTTCTGGTAACAGCCGCTGCAATGTGCAAAGGCCCAGAATCATTTGAGACAACCACACGGGCCTTTTTAAACAAAACAGCCAATTGAGAAAGAGAGGTCTTCCCGGCCACAATAAATATCCTATCCTTATAGTTAGCCATATCAACGAGCTGCTGACAACCCCATATATCTTTCAGACTACCAGTCAACAATACATCCCACCCGAGATCTGAAACAATCATATCTGCCAATTTAGCAAAGTTTTCCAACGGCCAGCGTTTATATCCCCAATTTCCACCTATGTTTAAGACAGCAAAGTTCTTAAAAACCTTTAGATATTCCAAAAGTGATTCAACATATCTCTCGTCGTCTTTTGTAAAATAAAAGTCATACTGGTAACCTTCTGGATCTATCCCCAGCTCCTTTATTATCCTAAGGTAATAGTCCACTCTGTGTATGTTATCCTTGTCTACATCAACCGGATTTGTTAAAACCCTAAATGTAGATCGCTTGCCTGTACGCTCCCCAACGACAATTGGGATATTGGCCATCCGCATTATCAAGGCCCTGGTAAATGAACGGTGAAATAATATCCCGAGATCAAAGAACCTGTTGTATATTGAAAAAAAGAACTTCAAGAATTCCGGCATATCCCTGTACCAGCCCCGTTCATCAAACATAATGATCTCATCCACATTTGGATTATTAGCCAGAACCTCCCTGGTTCGCGGCACTATCCAGCAAGATATATAGGCATTCGGAAACCTCTTTCGAATAGCGCGGACTGCAGGGGTCGTAAAAATAACATCTCCCAACCAATTGGGCATGGATATCAATATCCTATAAACATCGTCTTGTTTTTTAGAATTATATTTCAGGTCAGGCAAATCGTCCCTCCAAGTCTTTGGACAATACCCTTAATCTCCAGATTACTAATACGGTTAAGCACATCAGTATAATCCAGACCACTTATATTAATCAGGTCATCAAGCGTCAAACTGCCTTCACGTTGCAGTATAGATAATAGCACATTATCAACTGGATTTAAATCCACATCTAAAAGTCCCTCATCTTTCTCTCTAGTAGACAAACCAATATCCTGTAGAAAGGAATCTAGGTCAAATATTGGGATAGCCCCATCGTATATAAGTCTGTTCGTCCCTTCGGACGCAGGAGAATCTATCCTTCCTGGCAGGGCATATACATCCTTGCCTTGTTCAACGGCATAACTGGCCGTGATAAGCGCACCACTCTTCCTTGCCGCCTCTATTACTACCACCACATCAGACAATCCAGAAATCAACCTATTCCTTCTAGGGAACGTATGTTTCGCTGGACGTATAAGAGGCAGAAATTCACTCAATATAAGACCACCTTTTTCAAGAAATCTATTGAAAAATGCAGCATACGACCTGGGATAAAAGTCCTCTAACCCACAACCCATTACCACAATGGATCTATACTCATCGTCAATACAGGAATTCTTATGGACCGCATTATCAATCCCAAAGGCCCCACCACTAACCGTTATTGCACCAGCCTCTATTATTGCCCTTGACATATGCCTGGCCATTGTGAGCCCATAGCTAGTAGCCCTTCGTGAACCGACAATTCCTATTTTCCTCCTGGCACCAATCAGGGATATCTGTCCCTTATAGAATAAAACCATGGGTGGATCAGAGATATTCTTCAGAGACTCGGGGTAACTATCATCCCAATAAGTCAGTATTTCTATATCCGAATCCTTCAGTGCCTCTATATTCCTGGAGATAAAATCGCCTCTTTCTGAAATAAGCCGTTCTATTTCTTCGCCTAAACGATCTACAAGTCCCTCCATCCCCATATCTAGACTATAAGCAGAAGAAAACTGCCTCTTCTCAAACAGCAATAGTAGGGCAAATAATCTTTCTATATCGCAACCCATAGCACTATCATTGCGTTAACAATATCTCTCGCCAGGCCTGTGGCGAAAATTCCTGGGCCCTTCTATCCAGCCAATCGCTAGGGAAATAGGGCAACAGCTTTGTAGAAAGATTCTTTTTCAATTTCTTCCTGCGATTTATAAAGGCCTGCCTTACAATCGATAAGAACCTCTGTCTCCTTTGTTTATCAACATTGATTAAATTCTTCACCGGCAACAGGCCGACAAAGACAGAACTAACCTTAGGAACTGGATAAAATGCCCTGGCCGGCAGGGACAGGGCCTTTTCTATATCAAAGAAAACCTGCATGACAACCGAAAGGTAGCTATACTTTTTCTTCCCAGGGAAACTGGTCAATTTATCAAAGAGTTCTCTCTGAAGCATAAAAAAACCCGCCTTTATCCCAGGATTCAACAACATAATCTCCAACACATCACCTGTAATGTAGTAAGGTATATTTCCAACGAGGTAGAAGGCCTCTAGATCCATATCAAGGCGCCTGAAATCGGCCTTTATCACCTCAACACTAGGCAGAGGGAACCTCTCTTTCAATGGACCAATCAAGCGGGAATCCCTCTCCACAAGGATCAGTCTCCTGGGTCTTAACTCCAACAACATCCTAGTCAACGCCCCCTGACCTGGCCCTATCTCCACTATCGAGGACCCCTTATCCACCCTTTCCCTGAGATAACTGCCTATCAGGGTCAGGGCCTTCCTATCTCGCAGAAAGCACTGTCCTAATGACTTTTTGTAGACGAAATCATCTTTGTCCATCACGTGCCAATCTGAATGCCATACGAATAGAAGCAAGCATAGAACGCGGATCTGCCTTGCCCTGTCCTCGTATATCAAATGCCGTTCCATGGCAAGGGGATGTTCTGACCACAGGTAGCCCCCAGGTTACATTTACAGCAAAAGGCGCCAGAGTCTTTAAAACCGGAAGCCCTTGATCATGGTACATAGAAAGAATAATAGAAAAATCACGGCGATATTTGAATATTGTATCCGCAGGGAACGGCCCTCTAACATCGATCCCTTTAGCCCGAAATGCCTTTATCACCGGCATTATAATCTCCTTCTCCTCTTTGCCAATCATCCCGCCTTCTCCTGCATGGGGATTAAGACCACAAAGTCCTATAGGTCTATTATCATTCATTGCCGAGGAAAATTCACTGGCTGTTAAGATTGCTTCTCTTATCCGGAACTTTGTTATGCTGGCAGGCACCTCTGATATCGGAATATGCCGCGTTACGAGCAGGAGGTTCAATGAACGTGAAGCGAATATCATCTCTACCCTATCCACAGAAAAGGCAGACTGCAGGTATTCCGTATGGCCGCTAAACTCGCATAACCTGGCCATCTTTTCTTTACTTACAGGTGCTGTAACTATACCTTGGACCTGACCTGACTTACACAGAGAAACTGCCTTCTCCAGTGCAGCCAGGGCAGAATGGGTATAACTAATGCGGTATCTGTCAAACGAAAACTTACCACAGGGTATATCGATTATCTCTAAAGACTCGAGCTCAGGACAAAACAATTCAAAGGCGGCCTTGCATCCTATTACCACCAGTCTTTGTCTGAACCTCTTCGGAAGGAGGGATATGGCCTTCGCTACAACCTCAGGTCCTATTCCAAACGGATCACCCAGAGTAATTGCCAACTTAATCATAGTTACGATTATATTATAAGCATAGCATCCCCATAAGAAAAAAAACGATACCGTTGCTCAATAGCATATTTATAAGCCCTCAGGATAAGATCCCTATCTGCAAAGGCACACACAAGCAAGAGCAAGGAACTTTTCGGCAAATGGAAATTAGTAAATAGCATGTCTACAAACTTAAACTTATAGCCAGGGTATATAAATATATCTGTCGAACCCTCTATTGTCTCTCTATCCATATCGTAGATATCCTCACAAGAAAGGGTCTCCAGTACCCTTACTGTAGTAGTACCTACGGCCAATATCCTTTTCTGGGAGGAAATGGCCTCCCTCAACAGACGCAAATTCTCCCTATCTATAAAAAACTCCTCTTTGTGCATGCGATGTTCTCTAATATCGCTGCTTTTTATAGGTGAAAATGTCCCATAGCCAACGTGGAGCGTAACATAACAGATCCCCCATACCATATCGGCAATCTCCTGCATTAGGCCATGGTCAAAGTGGAGTCCTGCAGTAGGAGCAGCTACTGCACCATAATGTCGTGCATACACCGTCTGATAATTGACCTTATCCGTCTCCCCAGGAAGACGCTTTATATAAGGCGGTAACGGCATCCTACCTATCTCCTCGAGAAGACCTATATCAACAGTATCTTCAAATTCAATTATCTTGCCCCCCTGATAAACGGCCTTTAATCGGTCTTCCAATAGAAGCCGCTGTCCTAGCTTCATCCTGGATAAAGGTTTTATAAGGGCCTTCCACCTTCTCTTATCCTCAGAGACAGCTCGTATAAGCAGGACATCAACCTTTCCCCCTGTGTCCTGTTTAATGCCTATCAACCTAGCGGGGATAACCTTTGTATTGTTAAATACCACAAGGGTATCACTATTCAAATATTCCAGAATAGAGCCGACAAAGCCTTCTTTGAATTTGCGATTCTCTCTATCTACGACCAACAGCCTATCGCGGGTTCCCTCTCCAGGTTCATAGGCAATCAACTCCGTAGGAAGCGAATAATCGTAAAAATCCAGTCTATATATGTCATCCACATTCCCAATCTTCATATCTCCCCAGAAACCTTCGCTGATATTCAAACATAGCCTCCCTCCCATCCTCTGTATCATCCTGCCAACCCATAGCATGCAAAAGGCCATGTATGAGGCAAAAGGCAAGCTCATACCTAAAGCCTGTTCCGTACACTTGAGAATTTCGCTCTATCTCAGAGACTCCTAAAAAGATCTCCGCCTCTAAAATCGGATTATTCCCAAAAGGAACGGTTATGACATCCGTAGGGTCATTAATACCAAAAACCCTATCATTTACCATTGATATCATCTCATCGTCCATCGTATATATATCTATCTTAGCAGATTGTAATCTCTGCTCATCCAGAAAAGACCTCGTTAATTTCTCTAAGAAAGCAATATTACCCAACCCGACTAGATCCTGAAGATTTACAGATATACCAGAGGAAGAATTATTGTCTTGCTTTGCCATTTTTAGGGGAGTCTTTTTTATCCTGATCAGGATAAGGAATACGTTGATGGTACATACTGCTCAATATACGGGTAAAGACCTTCGCAATCTTATCCAGGTCTCTAAAGGTCAAATCACACTCATCCAATTGCCCATCTATTACCTTAGAATCTATAACCGTCTTTACAGCATGAGCTATCTTATCAGGATTTGGATCGCTCATACTCCTGACCATTGCCTCGACAGCATCTGCAAGCAATACAATAGCGGCTTCTTTTGTCTGAGGCTTGGGTCCTGGGTATCGGAAGTCTTCTTCCCTCACATCCTCTTTTCCTTCATCCACTGCCTTTTTATAGAAATAATACGCCAAACTCCTACCATGGTGCTGGGCGATAAAGTCCATTATCTGACGAGGTAATCTATATTTTTTGGCTATCTCAAGCCCCTCCTTTACGTGATTCATCAAGATCAACTTGCTCATAGAAGGCGAAAGTTTGCCGTGGGTATTCTGCCCTTTTATCTGATTTTCAACAAAATACTCTGCCCTGGGTATCTTTCCCACATCGTGATAATATGCGCCAACCCGCGCAAGCAAGGAATTGGCCCCTATCTCTTCTGCCGCTGCCTCGGCAAGATTCCCAACAACCAGGCTGTGGTGGTAGGTGCCAGGGGCCTCCATTATAAGTTTTCTCAATAATGGCTGTTGGGTATCTGCCCACTCCAGTAGACTTATATTTGTCAATGCCCCAAACATTAGCTCGAATATGGGAATAGAGACAAAGACCACCGCAAAACAGATAATCCCATTAACCGCAGCGGCAATTAAGTTTGTCTGCACAATATTACTATGCGTAGCATAGACATATATCAGATACAACAAAACCATCGATATACTAACACTTGCACCTGCACGAAATAGGTGTTTGCGATGTCGTACATTAGATGACATAAGCCCACCAATAACAGAGGATATAAACATTATCCAAAAGTAGTATAGATTGCCTCCGAATATCTCCGCCACCAGAAAACTCACAAGCATCGAAAATACAAAGGCAAGTTCTAAGTCCCTATAGCAGAGCATTATTGCCATAGATGCAACCGCAACCGGTACATAGTAAGGTGACCATGAATAGTTTATGATAACCCGGCTTATCGGTATATAAAGTAAAAACAGTGTTGACATCGCCACAAAGGCAAGCATTTGAAGACGGCGTTTTCCCCTTAGTATCTTCAAGTATATAACTGTTAGAAAATAAAATATAGCAACCAGCGGACTAACCGAGGCAAAATGAAGCACTAATTCAACCAAGAGGAATACAATGAGTACCTCTACAACATATACCCATCCAGGACGCTTTACATTATTCTGGAAGGCAAAACGCCTCTTTTTCTTCTTTAGATTATTCGAAGGGTTATTATTGAAAAGTCTTTTTACTAATTCCATAAAGTGGCCGCCTTTTTAACCGTGTTGGCTAAGCCAATTTGTCCTTTTTGATTTATAAACACCTTGACTATTTTTTGAGATTTGGTATCCTGAGTTCCTGGCCTACATATAGGCTATCGGGATTCTCCAGCCTGTCCTTGTTGGCCTCAAATATCTTAGGCCATAGACTATACTTACCATAAAATTTGTAGGATATCTTCTGGAGGGTATCTCCCTTCTCGACCTTATATATAGTATATGCCACATTATCACTACTATTCTCATTACCAGCATCCTTGACCTCTCCCTCTAATCTCTCTACCGTCTTAGCCGTCTCTTCAGAGACAACCTCCCCTGTTCCTGTCTCCATCGGCTGCTCTTTCTCTGTTTGCTTCTGCTCTTTCTTATAAATATAACCGTAATTTGCCTCTTTGACAGAATCTTCTTTGATTTTTATGGAATCGCTTTCAGTTCCTTCCTTAGAAGGAGAAACTTCTGTTTCTTTTCCTTTTGATTCTATCCTTATCTCTTTCGGATTTACCAATTCTATCTCTGTAACTAGTATCTTTCGCGTCTTTTTCTCGGGTACATAAAGGCTTGTCTTAGGAGATCCAACTAGATAGCCCTGATTCCCTTCAACCAATATATCCTTTCGCGGCATCTCTTTTTCATATACCCTTATTACACAGCCACTTGTCAAGAAAAATGAAAATGCAATCAATGCCAATAACATCCTATACCTCATCATCATATCCCCCTTGTTTTGATTTTTAATCTTTATATATAATCTAAATCCATCGTCTCTTTGTCTGGCCTCTAAGTTAAAATCAAATCCCAAGACTAATCAGCCATAATCTTTATAGCCAATTCCCTAAGCTGTCTCTCTGACACAAAAGAAGGTGCGCCTGTAAGCATACAAACTGCCTTCTGCGTCTTGGGGAAGGCAATAACATCTCGTATACTATCTTCCCCACACATAATTGCGGTCAATCTGTCCAGTCCAAAGGCAATACCCGCGTGAGGTGGAGCACCATAGGAAAATGCCTCTAGCAAAAATCCAAACTTGGTCTCTATCTCCTCCTCTGACATATTCAATATCTCGAATATCTTTTTCTGAAGGCTGCGCTGATGTATACGAACCGAACCACTCCCCAACTCTGAGCCATTCAATACCAAATCATAAGAACGGGCCCGTACCTTCGCTAAATCACCGCTCTCCAAAGCAGGGATATCATCTGGATGAACAGAGGTAAATGGATGGTGCTCACTCTCCCACCGTCCTTCCTCTTCATTCCAGGAAAAGAGGGGGAAGTCAACTATCCAAACGAAGGCAAATTCCTTATCAAACTCCTCTCTTAAATCAGGCTTATCCGTGCCATATTTCTCCATTACCTCACTATACGTTAATCTTGGGAATGGGACCTCAAGGTCAATCCCCTTGACCTCTTTGAATACCTGCTTCATAAGCTGTTCACTCATCGAAAAGATATCCTCTTCATCCACAAAAGAGGCCTCTATGTCTATCTGAGTAAATTCAGGCTGCCTATCGGCCCTCAAATCCTCGTCCCTAAAACACTTTACTATCTGGAAATACCGTTCAAGGCCCGCCACCATAAATAATTGTTTAAACAACTGTGGAGATTGGGGCAGGGCGTAGAACTTACCCGGATTCACCCTCGAGGGAACAAGATAATCCCTGGCGCCTTCAGGAGTAGACTTCGTCAAAAATGGGGTCTCCAGCTCCAGGTATCCCAAGGAAACCAACGCTCCTCTGGCGGCCTGCATAATCTTGTGGCGAATAATCAGATTATTCTTCATCTTTGGCTGTCTTATATCCAGATATCTATACCTGAGACGTACATCCTCACCTGGCTCTGTATCGCCTTCTATCTCAAAGGGGAGTGTATCTGCCTCATTCAATATCTCTATTTCCTTTGCCAGCAATTCTATAAAACCAGTAGGTATTTTAGGATTCTCTGTGCCTTTGGGTCGCTTATTGACAATTCCCCTAATAGCAACTACATATTCGCTCCTTATCTGCTTGACCACATCATAGCTCTGACACTCTTTCGGAACGATAACTACCTGAGTAATCCCCCACCTATCCCTTATATCAAAAAAGGTTATCTTTCCATGATCCCTTCTCCTATGGACCCAACCCATAATCACAACTTCTGAACCGATCTCCACCCCAGCAAGTTCCTCTGATATATGTGTCCTCCTAAGCCTCATCTACTTCCTCCCTTATAAGTAAATTACCTTAGAATTCCATTATCTCTAATCCTCAACCTTAAGTCCTTGCTTCACCCTCATCAAAGCACAATATCCTTATGTCTGGCAAAGTAATCTATCATCCCACCTTCCTGGAGAATCTTCTGCATAACCTTTGGAAGAGGTGATATCCGCTTTTCTATCCCCTTGGACGTATTTACCAGCACACCCTTGTCCAGATCTATCTCCAGCTCATCGCCCTGTTCTATGCTATCGGTATCCACCTCTACCAGAGGCAGACCTACATTGAATGAGTTTCTGAAGAATATTCTCGCAAATGACTTTGCCACAACTGCGTTTATCCCCGCATACTTTATCGCCAGTGGCGCCTGTTCTCTGGAGGACCCCATCCCAAAGTTCTCACCGGCCACGATAATGGAATTACCGTGATCCAGGGTATCATAGAACCCAGGGGCAATATCCTCCATAACATGCTTTGCTAGCTCATTTAGGTCGGTGATAGAGAACTTATACCGTCCTGAAATGATAAAATCCGTATTTATATTATCACCAAAAACGTACGCCTTTCCTTTTATCTTCATCGCTATTTCCTCCTGGTTTAACCTGATCTAGAAGCATAGGATTCTTCATATAGGTTACTGCATCCTCATAATCTATCAATCCCCTGGCGTATAGCTGCTGGATAGATTTGTCCATTGTTTGCATACCATACTGGGCACCTGTCTGGATAAGGTTAGGTATCTGCTCTATACGCATTTCACGGATAACATTCCTAATAGCCGGGGTGCATACCAATATCTCCATTGCCAAGACCCTTCCTGTGCCATCCTTTTTCTTAAACAGCTGCTGGGACAGAACTGCCTGCAGACAGTCAGCAAGCTGGAGTCTTATCTGCTGCTGCTGGTGGGGCGGGAAGACGTCTATAACACGCTCGACTGTCTGGGCCGCATCTACTGTATGCAATGTAGCCAGAACCAGGTGCCCTGTCTCAGCTGCGGTAATGGCAGTGGATATGGTCTCCAGATCTCGCATCTCACCAACCACAATCACATCCGGGTCTTGACGCAGGACATGCCTCAAGGCACTGGCAAATGACAGGGTATCCTGATGGACCTCTCTCTGTTTTACGATACTATTTTTATGTTTGTAGAGGTACTCTATAGGGTCCTCTACGGTTATTATCAACTTCTTAAACTCTTCATTTATCAAATTAACCATCGCCGCTAAGGTTGTGCTCTTTCCAACACCAGTAGGTCCGGTAACCAGGATCAAGCCATTCGGCTTTCGCGCTAGTTCTTTTACCACTGGCGGCAACCCTAGCGACTCCCAATCTGGTATCTTGGAGGATACCCGCCTAAAGGCGGCCTCTACACTACCTCTCTGCATATGGACATTTATCCTAAACCTATCTGTATTTGGGAAATGGAGTGAGAAGTCAAGTTCTAATTCCTTCTCAAACTTTTGCTTTTGACTATCCGTCAAACATCCGTAAATCATCCTCCTCAGCTCATCCCTTTTTATGGGTGGAAAATCCTCAACGACCATAAGGCTACCGTGTACACGTAACACCGGCGGCATATTGGCCGTTAGGTGCAGGTCAGAGGCCCCTTTCTCCATACATAACAAAAGCAAATCGACAATATTAACCGACATAACAACTCCTTTCCCCCATCCTACCCCAAATCTATTTTAAAGAATATACTTCCTGGGATCAGCGATCCTGCCTTCCAATGCAGTCGCTGCTGCCGTCAGAGGAGAGGCGAGATAAATAAACGCATTCGGATTTCCCATTCGTCCTTTAAAGTTTCTGTTAGCGGTAGAAAGTACCTTCTCGCCATCCGCAGGCACACCATTGTGTGTCCCCACACAGGGCCCACATCCTGGAGTAACCACTGCTGCACCTGCCTCTACCAATGTAGTTATTATACCATCTTTTATAGCGCGCAATAAGACCTCTCTTGAGGCAGGGGCTACAACAAACCTCACCTTAGGAGAGACCTTACGACCCTTGAGTATCTGGGCTGCTGCCCTTAGATCAGAATATCTGCCATTGGTACAGGTCCCAATATAGACCTCATCGACGGGCATACCTTCTATCTCTCCTATATCCACTACATTATCCACAGCATGGGGTTTTGCTATCTTGGGCACTATCGTTGAGGCATCAAACTCCAGTTCCTGGCAATAAACTGCATCTTCATCTGCGAATACCGGATCATAATGACGCTTAGCCCGTCCTTTCAAAAATTCCCCCACGACATTATTGTAAGGCAGTATAGCCGCTTTAGCGCCCATCTCAACACCCATATTGGCTATCGTAAACCTGCCCTCCATATCTAGGCTATCTATTACCTCTCCATAAAATTCCACTGCCTTATAAGTCGCGCCATTAACTGTAAGCTGACCTATGATATGCAAAATAACATCTTTGGCAGTTACCCCTGGAGCAAGCTTGCCATTCACTACAATCTTTATCGTCTCAGGGACCTTAAACCAGTTCTTGCCGCTCGCCAGGGTAACCGCTAGATCCGTAGAACCAACACCTGAGGCAAATGCCCCCAGGGCACCATAAGAACAAGTATGGGAATCTGCTCCCAACACCAGGTCTCCTGGCAGGACATTGCCAGACTCCGGAACGACTGCATGGCAGACCCCTTCTCCTATGTCGAACAACTTCACCCCATATTCCTCGGCAAATTTTCGCATCTTATCGTGAATCCTGGATACTCCTTGATTGGGCGAAGGGGCGCTGTGGTCTATCACCATGGAAAAATTATCGGCCAGGGCAAGGTTCTTTATCCCCCACTGCCTTATCCTGTCTATGATAATCATACTCGTGCCATCCTGACCAAAACAGTAGTCCACCTTACATATTGCAAAGTCACCTGCCTTCAGATCTTGCCCCGCGTGTTTAGACAATATCTTCTCAGCTATGGTCTTTCCCATATATCCTCCTTACCGTTAGCACTTGCCAGGACAGGTTTATCCCGGATTATGTATTAGAATTCTTTAGCTTCCATCGTTTGGCTAATCAAACCTCTCTTTTCTCATCCAAATATAACTCAAATCTCAAATCTCAAAAGTCAAATCCACAACTTAAAACTTAAATCTTTTATTTTATCCTTTCTTCCTCTTCTCTTCATCGTCAGCTGAGCTGCCAATTCTTGCACTCCGATTTTGCCTCCATTAAGTCCGCTTTCTCTATATCCCATGTTAAAAACAATTTTGAGCTTTGAGTTGTGGTTTTTAGTTTTTAGCTTTGAGTTTTTAGTTTTTTATTTGTCCCCCAATGGCTCCCATTATATCACAAATCCCTATGCAGAATTTGCGATTATAGATTATAGATTTTATCACATCTTCAATCACTATCAAAAGATGAAACTAGCTCACCTGCTGTAACCACCTCTACCCTATTCAAGATCTCTGTCTCCATGTCTAGTATGGCCCTTAATGTATTTACGCGATCGTGACCAATGGCAACTGCGTATCCTTTTTTTTCCGCAACACGAAGGGCGCGCCTTATCTGAGATTTTATATAAGATATACTTGAATCGTTATCGATAAAGACATCTCTGCTCAAACACATCATTCCGTTTTCCTTGGCAACCTTACATACCACAGAGGAAGGGGTAGATACACTGTCTATAAAAAAACCTACCCGACCCTTTAAGGTCTTTACCACGACATTCATCAGGCGCCTATCCGCTGTCGCCTTTGAACCCATATGATTATTTACACCCTTTACATAGGGGACTGAATCCAGCAGACTTAACACAGTCTGTCCTATCTGCCCCTCATCCATATCAGTCGTTATCGTAACCTTTTCCCAGTACTTCCTATCCAGATTCAACGGTTCCATCGGCAGATGAAGCATAACCTCTTTTCCATAGCGATGCGCCGTCTCTGCAGCGGCGCGACTATATCTATGATTAGGAAGCACAGAGACATCCAGCTTTAAGGCTATATCCCGCAGATAGGGAAAATTCTGATTAGAGTAGCCCCAATCATCCAGTATAATTACCAACCTAGGCAGAGGTTTTTCCTTCTTCGAAGCTGTTCTAACGCCGACACCAGAGGCAATCTTTAGGCTTTTTTTAGATACAACCTTCCTCTGCTTCTTCTTCGTAGCAACCTTATTTCTAACACTTTTAACCCCTTGCCGTGCAGATGTTTTTGCTCCTAATTGTAATTGGCGGACCCCCTCCAACCTTGCCTTTAACGCAAGGTTCTCCTTAAACAAGCCAGAGATAATAAGCGCCTCAAGGATTGCTAAAAGAAAGACCAGAACAAAGGCGATGTGGAGCACAGGCAGAGAAACTTTAGGTCGCCTACGCCTTCTCCCGCGTGGCATTACATCTCCCTGCCAACCGCCCCTGCGACCCTGGCGGCCTCTACCATAAGATCATGGAAGAGATCAGGCGTCAAGGACTGTGCACCATCTGAAAGTGCCTCTTCGGGATTGGTATGGACCTCTACCATAAGACCATCCGCACCAGCGGCAATCGCTGCCATTGACACAGCCTTTATTAGTGAACGTTTACCCGTACCATGACTGGGATCGACAATTATCGGAAGATGAGATAATTGCTTGACAGCTGGTATAGCGTTTATGTCTAGTGTATTGCGTGTGTATTCTTCAAAGGTCCTTATCCCCCTCTCACACAATATAACCTCAAAGTTGCCCTCTTTCAATATATACTCCGCTGACATCAACCATTCCTTGATAGTAGCACAAAGCCCACGCTTTAGCATAACAGGCTTTCTTATACGCCCAACCTCTTTAAGTAGATTAAAGTTCTGCATATTCCTGGCACCTATCTGGAGTATATCCGCATAGCTAGCGACGAGTTCTACTTGCCTAGGTTCCATTACCTCAGTTACAGTCAGAAGGCCAAGCTCATCTGCTACCTGCCTCATATACTTAAGGCCCTCCTCGCCTAAGCCCTGAAAGGCATAGGGAGAAGTACGAGGTTTAAAGGCACCACCTCTTAATATCAAGGCCCCATCCTTTTTTACTGCCTTTGCAATATCCCTGAGAAGGTCTATATTCTCTATAGAACAAGGGCCTGCCATAACCACAACCCTGTTGCCACCTATCTCAACACCATTAGGGAAACGAATAACTGTCGATTCCGGCTTGAACTCCCTAGATACCAGTTTATATGGTGCCATAACAGGCATTACCTTCTCCACCCCAGGGAAGGCCTCAATAGGCTGACCTAGGAGCAGGGACTCATCACCTATCACACCTATTATCGTCCTCTCTATCCCTCTGGAGAGCATTGTCTTTAGGCCAAGTTTCTCAACCCTCTCAATCACATGGTCTATATCCTGCTGTGTTGCGGATGACTTCATCACTATAATCATAATAGCACCTCCACTATTTCAACAATCTCTTAAGTTCCTTAATAAACCTACGATTTTCTCCTGGCTGGCCTACAGTAACGCGAATAAACTCTGGCATTCCCCAGGCCTTCATATGACGCACGATTATGCCCCGTTTAAGTAAGGCCTCAACCAGATCAGATGCATTATTGCCAATCTTTACCAACAAAAAATTAGTTACAGACGGCAAAAACTCTACCCTCAATTTTCTAAAGGTATTCTCCAGAAACCTCTTCTCTTTTTTGAAAACCCTATATAGCTTTTCGTAATATTGTTTACTATCCAGTGCTGCCAAGGCAGCGGTCTGTGCAATAGAATTCACATTAAACGGCTCCCTCACCTTATTCATTATATCTATGATATCCCGCCTAGCAAACCCATAGCCTATCCTGAGGCCCGCCAAACCATAGTATTTTGAGAAAGTCCTGCTCACAATAACATTCCTTTTCTCCTTGACATAGGAAAGGGTATCAGGCCAATCGTCCATCTCACGTGCAAACTCAAAATAGGCCTCATCGAAAAACACAAAGACATCTGACGGAAGGGACGCCAGAAAAGATTCCACCTCACTTTTGTTTACATAACTGCCTGTAGGATTATCTGGATTAGCAATAAATATCAGCTTCGTATTACTACTCACTGCTGAGGCAATCGCCTTTAAATCGTATTTAAAATCCTTCATAGGGATCTCCCTGATAGAAATCCCCTCAACCATAGAGGCTATTTTGTAAATCAAGAAGGTGGGGATCGCAGTCAATATCTCATCACCAGGAGAGACCAGAGAGCGCACAGCAAAGACGATCAACTCATCACTGCCATTACCAAAAATAATCTCATTCTCATCCACAGAAAACTCCGCTGCCAACCTCTTACGCAGATAAAACACACTCGATTCTGGGTAACGGTTGATACGGTTGGCTGCCTCACATATACGCCGTCTAACCAGAGGAGATGGTGGAAATGGATTCTCATTAGAGGCAAGCTTTACTATCCGACTTATCCCCAGTTCTCGCTGAAGCTCCTCAACGGGTTTGCCCGGTTTATAACTGGCTATAGAATATAGATATTTCCGCATTAGTCCCTCACAGTACCAAATAAAAAAACCACGCCCAGAGGGATTCGAACCCCCAACACCCAGCTCCGTAGGCTGGTGCTCTATCCAATTGAGCTATGGGCGCAGAATTATCTATTTTATCCGTAGATTATATCATTTCAGTGCCAATCCTGCACTAAAAAACAGAAATTCAATTGTCAATTCCTCCCCGGGGGAGACTCGAACTCCCAACACTCGGATCCGAAGTCCGATGCTCTATCCAATTGAGCTACCGGGGATTGAGATCGTTATGCCTCTCCTGGTCTCATCTATGTGTTCTATATTAACCCAAATCGTATCTTCAGGCAAATACTCCATAAATCTATCGGCCCACTCCACTATACTAATATCGCCTGTCCTTATAATCTCCTCCCAGCCAAAGCTATAGAGGTCATAACTGGAATTTAATCTGTAAAGATCAAGGTGTTGGAGAACAACAGGAGCTGATTTATATTCTCCCCTATAGACGTTCATTATCACAAACGTGGGGCTGGAAACCCGACTTTCAGGTATCCCCAGGAAGGAAGCGGCCCCTTTTACAAAAACGGTCTTGCCAGCACCTAAATTCCCTTTGAGACCTATCACTAGTGGCCTATATCTGCCAATGTTGTCCTCTATAACCGAACGGGCAATGGTCTTTGTCTCTGCTTCTGAATGGGATATCAATCTTTCTTCCACTTTACTGTATACCTCCCGGACAGGAATCTTATCAAGGCCTCCACGGCCGCCAGGTTAAGGACAGAAAAGGTATATATAAACGAGGCAAATCTATTATTCACCCGCCTATTCCACAACAACAGACCAGAAGCATAGGAATAAACCAATACCTGCAATAGAAAGACGACAAGCCAGGCCCAGGAATTAACAGCAAGGATTGCGCTAGAGACAAGCATCAGTAAAAAGGCATAGGGAACAAACAACCTGAACATCTTATGAGAGAGAAATTGAAATACTATCGGGCTTTCCAAAGACAATATCCATCTATTCATAGCCACTAATTGAAAGTTTCCAATAAGGGTGCGCACTTTTCTGTCATACTCTCGTCTATCTTCTACCCTATCGTATATAAAGGCATTTTGACAGAAGACAGCACGCTTACCACGTCTTACGGCATTCAGTGGTTGATATATATCATCTAGTATTATATCCGACGGAAGTTCCCTGATATAGGACCTCTTCATAGCATACAACGCACCTGTCGCCCCTATCATCGAGTGAAGCCTTGACTCGCACCTACGAATGAATTTCTCATATCTCCAGTAGAGGCCTATATGTCGCCGTATCTCTCCATCATCATTTGTAAAGACAAGTTCACCACTAGCTGAACCAACAGATTCGTCACCCAATGCCGAGACCAGTATAGAAATGGCATTTTTATCGATTACCTGACGAGCATCGGTAAAGACTATTATTCCCCTATTGGTCCGCGCCAACAGATCGTTTAATACGGCAGGTTTACCCCTCCTCTCAGGAAAGCTATATACATAGAGATTCTCACCAACACCTTTCCCCTTCAGATTGTTTAATATATCCTCACTATTATCTGTGCAGCCATCTAGTCCTATGAGTATTTCTATCTTATCTTTCGGATAGTCTCCATTAAAGATAGAATTAACCTTCTCTTCCAGATACTGGCCTTCATTATAAGCAGAAATAATGACACTTATCAAGGGCTGGTAATCATAATTATGCCTAATGCCTCTCCCCAATAGACGCGACAGGATACAAATAATAATGGGATAAATCAGATAGGTATATAGGACAAATCCCAACCCAAGAAAAAAGAGTTGTTTCATTTTCTACTAAAGAGCCCCCGTTTTATGGATTCATATCTTTCAAGGCCAATAATACCCTTTAGTCCTAGTATTATATGCCTCTGTATCCTTCTCTTGAATATCTCTAGAGGGTCTTCAATCAACAATCGCCTTAAAGAAGACAGGCTGTCTGTTTTTCTGATAACAAATCTAGGCACCATGAAATCACTGCCGTACCATTTGCCGGGTTCAGAGACAAACACAGCCTTATATCCCATATCTTTTAACAGGTCCAATCCACCCTTTGGCATAACCCCCTTGGGCATAGAAAAGTATTTTATAGTACAATCCAACAAGTCCTCCAAGAGTTCCTTTGAACGAGCCGCTTCGTATTCGAGTACCTCCTGAGAGGTAATCTCTTTATGATTCAGGCCATGCGATCCAATCTCAACCCCCATTTGTAATAAATGCCTTAGATCAACTGCACTTAATACATCCCTGCCTTCTAGTTTTTTGCCAAGCATTTCCACCACTGGGAAAACAATTGTCCTCAATCTCGCCTCAAGAACGATAGGGATAGCCAAGTCTTTTATGGATCTATATCCATCGTCGAATGTGATGATAAGTTTATCTCTGTGACAGGAAAATAATTCTATATGTGCAGCAAAGGCCTCAGGGCTTATTGTATAGATATCCTCATCGTAGCCTATATTGTGATACATCAAGACAATCATGCTGCATACTAAACGGCCCTGACATCTATAGAAGCATCCTTTAAGGCCTCTATTATCCTTTCAAAATCAGGGTCTATCTCTTCCTCTTTTAGGGTGCGATCCGGATGGTAGAATCTCAACCTATAGGCATAACTCAATCTGCCGTCAGGAGAATGGAAGACATCTATCAATTCTATTGTCCTTAGATAGTCTCCACCTGCCTTCTTTATAATATCAACTATTTCCTGATAATTCGTACGGCCTCCCAGCCACATGCTTATGTCTCTCTCCACAGGAGGGTAAAGCGGGATAGATTCATAGACCAGTTTCCTATCCTCCCAAAGCCCCAATAATTCAGATAGGTCCACTTCCAGATAAAAGACAACATCTCTTGTCTTTATCCCCAACTGTTTCAGGACCACGTTTCTGACCTTTCCAAAGAATCCCAACCTCTTATTATTCGAATAGATCTCAGCAAAGGAACTCAATATCTTATTCTTTGCCTTCTTTATCTCAATATCTGTAAAGCCTAATATATCCTCGATTATTTGTTTTATAGCCCTGAAGGCCGCATTTAGCTCCTCTTCCACCACTAAAATAGAAAGGACATCCCTCTCAACACAAAGGTCCTCTCGTGTCAAAGCCTGGGATATCTCGTAAATCCTTATATATTTGTTTCCATAGGAAAGGTTGGTCTTGAGTGCAGAAAGAAGTCCAGATATAGCAGACGGCCTCAAAAACAGATAATCCTGGCTTATTGTATTTTCAACGGACAAAAGGCCTTTCAGGGATAGGGCCTCTTTCTCTTTCTCAGAGATAAGCGAAAAACTGATTGCCTCGGACAGTCCCCTTGCCTCGAGTTTGCAACGAATCTCAGAGAGCAACCTTTCCTTTAAGGAATATCGTCCCCTAAGATTATTCAGACCTATACCAGGCATGACCATAGGGATCTTATCGTATCCGTATATCCTCAACACCTCTTCTAGGACATCCTCTTTTAACGAGACATCCTGTCGAAAGCTCGGCACCTTAACATCTATAATCCCCTCTTTCACATCGCATTCAAATCCCAGCCCTGTCAATATCCTAACTTGCTCTTCTAATGGTATATTTACATCGGCATATTCCAAAGGAAACTCCATTGGGAAAGAAATAATACGCTCGAATGGGGCATATTTATCATAGACATCATAACCCAATATACTTCCGCCGCTAAGCTCAGAGATAAGTTTGGCCGCATAGAAACATGCCCTTTCCACGGCCTCGGGATCTATCTCTCTTTCAAACCTATAAGAGGCCTCAGTATTAATACCCAATCTCTGACGCGTCTTTCTAATATCTACACGAGGGAACATCGCTGACTCTAAGAGAATGAAACGGGTATCCTGACCTACTTCACTGTTCTCCCCGCCCATTATCCCCGCCAGTGCTACTGGCCTATTAGAATCTGCAATAACAATATCCGAAGGGGTAAGAAGCCTCTCTTCACCATCCAGGGTAACTATTCTCTCGCCTTTTTTCGCCCTCCTTACCAGCAATTCTCTGCCCTCTATACGGGCAAAGTCAAATGCATGCAATGGCTGTCCAAATAAAAGCATCGTATAGTTGGTAACATCGACTACATTATTTATAGGCCTTATACCAGCAGCTCGCAGTCTTCTGCTCAACCACTCTGGCGAAGGCCCTACCTTTACTCCATCGATGCGCAGGCCAAAGTAACGCACTGCGCAATCCTCTTGAACAGAGAGTCTATAATCGACCTGCCCCTTTGCAATCTGCTCTATCTCAGGTTGAGATATCTGCGTCCTCTTAAGGGCTGCTATCTCCCTGGCTATCCCAAGGACAGAAAGCCAATCGCTCCTATTGCTGGTTATCTCAACTTCAATAAAGCCTATCCCATCTTCCTGTCCGTAATAGGCCTCAAGGCCTGCCATAGTCAATCTATCTGCCAGTTGTACCAAGTCCCAGTCAAAATCTACAAATTCTTTAAGCCAGTCAATATCTACCCTCATATCTCATCCATTCCTCTAAAATTGAGACAGAAATCTGAGGTCATTAGAATAAAACAACCTTATATCCGGTATCCCATACTTAAGCATACAGAGCCGCTCAACACCCATTCCAAAGGCAAAGCCGGTGTAACCTTCATATTCAGAAGGTAAATGTTTAAAAACATTAGGATGTATCATCCCACAACCCAACACCTCAATCCATCCGGTCTGTTTACAGGCTGAGCAACCCTCTCCCTTACACAACTGGCAGGATATATCCACCTCTGCCGACGGTTCAGTAAAGGGAAAATAATGAGGTCTAAACCTCAGTTTGACATCTTCATAAAAGTAACGCCTCGCAAACTCTAGTAAAACCCCTTTCAGATGAGAAAATTTGACTGCCTTATCTACTAAAAACCCCTCTATCTGATGAAACATAAAACTATGACTAGCATCCACTGCATCCGGACGATAGACCCTTCCAGGGACAATTGCGGCCACTGGTGGAGAGATGGCCTCCATAATCCTGACTTGCATAGGAGAGGTATGACTGCGCAACAAAAACTTCCCCTTTTTTTTATCTGGAGGTATCTTCAAATAGAATGTATCAAATGCATCGCGAGATGGATGGGTGATATCTATATTCAAGGCCGTAAAGTTATAATATTCCTGCTCTATCTCAGGTCCTGTAGCGATAGCAAAACCCAATCCCTTAAATACAGAAGTAATCTCATCTATGGTCTGGGTAATAATGTGACGATGTCCCAGTGACGGCAGTCTAGATGGAACCGTAAGGTCCCTTATCTCTTCTTCATGATACTCAAGGGACTGGCGCATCTCAACAATCCAGGACTCAAACAGGCCCTTTATTCTATTGACAGCCTGTCCCAGCTCCCTCTTTTCATCTTTAGGGGCAATCTTTAGGAAATCAAATAGGGCCTTGATTGGCCCTTTCTTCCCTAGAAACTTAACCCTCAGCTCTTCAAGGGTTTTTAAATCTATCCTATCAGCATACCTTGCCTTTAACTGCTCTAAGGTCTCTTCTAATATCTGTATCTCTTTTTTCCAATCCATAAAAAGGCATCATTCCTGATTAGCCAGCTCCACCAGTTGGGCAAAATCATTTGGATGGTTTACCGCCAGTTCAGCCAGTATCTTTCTATCCAGGGCAACCCCCTTCTTTTTGAGACCACCAATAAACCTGCTGTACGAACTACCCAGGGCCTTACAGGCCGCGCTAATCCTGACAGTCCATAATCTGCGGAAGACACGCTTCTTTGCCCTCCTGTCACGGTAGGCATAGCGAAGGGCGCGCATAACCGTTTCATGAACACGCCTATAGTGAGATTTACGGGCACCCCAATATCCCTTGGCCATCTTGCGCCACTTATTGTGCCTGGCACGTTTTGTCACGGAAGTCTTTATCCTCATACCTCATCACTCCTTTCCCAACAAATATACACACCCAGATTTAGAATTGCGTATTATACTATATAATAAACACATTATCAATTAGAATTCAGTCCACCCTCAGGTTACATACACTTCTAAATCCACAATTCGAACAGCTTTGAGGATTAACAGAAAACGGGATACCTGGATCCCTCATCTCTCTGAAGAGCCTTATCAAGACCTCGATAAAGCCATCCAGCAGGTCTCCTCGGTCTTTGATCTTATTGTTGAACAAAGTCTTATATTCCAATGTCTTCAATCCAATCAGACCTGCATTTACCTTATCTACAGGGAGAGAATAATTCCTAGAAAATAGGAATACGTAAGCCGGCAGCTGGACATGCGCAGAATTCTCACGCAGCAGCAAACCCGCCTCCATATTAGGATTATAATCTCTAAACCTTTCCATATTAGGGATGCCTGGCAGGCCACCTGTTTTGTAGTCCCAGACAACATATTCCCCATTCGGCATAATATCCACCCTATCCATCCGACCATAAAGCATAATTCGTTTCCCATTTATATCGAAATTATAAGAAAGAAATGAGTCCTTCTCATCTTCCACATAAAAAATAGAAAAACCTACCTCTCTCCATCTCTTCAATTCCTTTTCAATAAAATCCCTGAGCCTCTCTTTTATTACCTCCAATACGGCTCGTCCCCTCATAGAAATTATTTTCTCCTTAGGCCAATACTCAGCGACCATCTCCTCGACAAGGTCTTCTGATCTACCCATTGCCTCCATAAAAAAAGATTCGGAAAGCTTTTCCCCTACCATTGGGCGATAAAGCCGCGCCAGTACAGCGTGGATTAATGTACCTATATCCCTCCTATCTACCTCCTCTCCCCTCTCCTCCACAGTACTCAAGCCAAGTACATATTGATAGAAGAACCTGACCGGGCAGGCCAGGTAAGTCTCTATAGAGGTAGGAGAAAATTTCTCCAACCTCACCAGATCCACCTCAAACTTTCGCTGACTATCAACTACATCCATAACTGGAAGAGATCCTGTCTCCTGAAGAGTATCCAAATACGAAAGGGATTTGCCCTTTTTCCTGGCCAGGAATTCTAACTGAGAGATGAATCTACTTCTAGCAAACCTTCTATCGGGATATTCCACATAAAACAAATAGACCCTATCTGCCAAGGAAATTTCAGAATAAAAATCATACATAAATAACAATTCCCTATCGGCCAACAACGCAACCCCTAATTTTTCTCTTATTTGATCAGGCATAAGCAGGTCCATTCCTGCATCACTGGGACAAAACCGTTCGTTCACATCCAGATAAATAAGAGTCTCCATAGATAGTCCCCTGCCCTGCAGGGGGGACATAACCTGCAAACCCTCCAATGGAGTTCCCTCAAAGGCCACATCTTCCTCTGAAAGGAGCTGTCTTATGTACCTAAATGCAACCTTCGGCCCCATATCTTCTGAAGAGAGAGGAGAACGTCTCAGTTTATCAAGACGTAGATATATCTGATAACAAACCTGCTGTTCGAGGAAGTCTTCCTTTAAAAGCCTATTCTCTTTCAAGATAAACCAAAAAAGATCCGTCATTGACTCACACAACTTTCCAAGGCTATCTGCCGTAAGAACAGAATCTAATAACTCGAATATAAAATCTAGCGATTCTCTTTTCAGAGGCAAGTTTTTCAGTTCCACATAGATAAGATCTTCACTCTCTGATCTAGTTTTGATTAGATATTCTGCCTCTCGGAATGAGGGATCCAAACCTAAAAGATAGTAGTGAGAAAATATATTGATCAAATCCTTGTAGTACACCTGTCCCGTCCTCTGATTCTCAACGAGTTTAAATAGCAATTCAACAAAAGAATACCCCGAACTTACCTTTACAGGAAAACCAAGACTGACATTCAAAGGACCAAATCTATCTCCCAACTCATCTAGAAATGCCAGAAGGATATCTTGTCTGGAAAGGATAACACCTACCTGCCTTGGATGTCTTATTTCCTCAGGTAGAAATCTAACAGCTCCCTTTATCTCATCAATACCGCTCAGACTTGGAACCACCTTAACCTTATCTGGATCCACCTTCCAGATAACATGTCTATCGACAATTGATTCCTCCAGCAAGTCTTTAACCTTCTCTTGTATTCTCGGAACATCTATGCCAAAGAGCATATAGACAACATTAAACCTCCTCTTCAAGACCTTTATAAGGCGCAAATCTGATTCGGGATGCAGGAACTGTCCAGCAAAAACAATTCCTTCTGCATCTATATCTAGCAGATCTGCCCTCTCAAGCAGTAATCTCCTAATCAGAGAAGGGGTAAAGAGGCGTTTCTCATAAAGCCTGTTATAAAAAACTTCCTTTATCTCTTTCATGTAACGCCAAATACGGTAAAACAAGTCCTCCTCGCTATGGCCAACAAGCCATCTGTGAACATCCTCTATCGCAGAATCTTCAATACAAAATCTCTCTAACTCCTCTATCGTGTGAAATATATTTCTCGACCAGGGATAAAAGGTATCCCAGGACCTAAACTCCTGGATATATCTGCCCACACAGTCTTTCAATATAACTAATACATCATCAAAATCAGCATAGGAAAAATTCATAAGTCTTGAAAGCAGAAATCGCCAGAATTCATTAACAGGGAAAATGCGCGGGGGGAAGACTAGACCATATTTTGCAAGCAGACTATCCAGAAAGAACCCCTGTCTCGTATTGGGAAATACAACAATCCAGTCCTCTAACTTATCTTTATCCTTCAAAAACTCAAAAACGGCCTCGGGTACATCTTTCATATTACCCTCTTCAACTCACTCCCCTCAGGCCGGAGATAGAACAGCCATCCGTAAACCCGCTCAGATAATCGCGATGACAGGATATTATAGTAGATCATCAGTTGCGAAATATGCTCTTCGGATTCCTTGCCTAGTTTATAATCTATGACATGAACCTCTCCATCTTTTTTGGCTAAAACATCCAGACGAAAACGCTGCCCCTTAGGGCCAAGCATCTCCTTTTCTACATAAACAACAGCGCCTTTAAGCAGTGAAAGGAATTGGTGAAATGCCTTGCTTCTCTTAATACATAAGAAAAACTCGATCAACGACTCTTTATATCCGTCTCTCAGCCAATAAGGAATACCAAGACTGTATTCTTCGATAGCATCCTCTAAAGATATGCCCTTGTCTAAAAACAACTCCAGCACACCATGCACATAAGTACCAAAGGCCCTCTCTTCTGCCCTTGTTACATCTTCTCTTTTTATCCTCACCTGGAGCATATTATCTGTCCAAGGTAACAAAAAGCAAAATACAAGCTTTAGACTCTAGGCCCCATACTTTTTCAACTTGCCTGCATGGGCCATCATCAAGGACATAAGTTGCATAGAATATATCCTGCCAAGAGAACCCTTTAACGCCTCTCTCTCAGTAAACCTCTCACAGGGGTCATATCTGAGATAAGGGGCCGAGAGAAGAACTGGCACAGGATGCCAAGAGTGTCCTTTCATTGGACAGGGAGTAGAGTGATCGCCGGTAATCGCAAGGACATCCGGTTCTTTTTCAAGGATGCGCGGTAATAACTCATCAAAGGCCTCTATCTGGTGGACCTTATTTTCAAAATTGCCGTCTTCACCGTAACTATCGGTCTTTTTGATATGCAAAAAGATATAATCATGGCTGGATACAGCCTCTCCAAACAACTCTATCTTTTCCTCCAACAGCTCCCCATGGCCTTCAACCTTAAGCACATCCATACCAACTACTCTGGCTATACCCTTATACATAGGATAGGACGCAATAGCCGCCGGTGTCAGTTTATAAAGCTCCTGCAGAGAGGGAATATCCGGTAGCTTATCAAAACCCCTTAACAATACCATGTTCGCAGGGTGCTCATCCTTTAAGACCTCCTTGACTACCCCAATAAACCTTTTAACCACATCAGCAGTTTTTTGCGAAGCAGGATCTAAGGCCTGCGGTTCCAGGGGTAACAATCCTGTTTTCTGCGGATCTGTATCTGAAACATGGGGCCCAAGGCCTTCACCAGACAACAACAGTACAAACCGATGTTCTTCTTCGGGCCTGACTGTAATCCTTATCCCGTCTATCTCTGATACCGCTTCATTTATCTTCTCGCAGAGACGGGCACTCAACTCCGTCGGAATGCGTCCAGCTCGCCTATCCGTGACCTTACCGTCCCCATCTACCGTACAAAAGTTTCCCCTCGCTGCAACATCCTCAGGGCCCATATCAAGACCTATCCCCAACGCTGAAAGGACCCCCCTGCCTATCCAATATTTTAGGGGATTGTAACCAAACAATCCAAGATGCCCTGGCCCGCTTCCAGGAGTTATACCAGGATAGATGGGATCCATCAGTCCTAACGCAGAGTTTATCGCAAGTCTGTCCATATTAGGGGTATGTGCTACCTCCAAGGGAGTCTTTCCATCACTACCCGGTAGATCACCTATACCATCTAGGACCACCAGAACTATTTTAGACTCCGTCTTTACAGATATATCCTTCATAACATCCAAAATAAGACTATCCATAATCGCCTCCTATTGGTTCAGTACTGCCTCCATTAATTGGAACACTAAAGTATATCACGCAAAAGAAAAATCAGGAAATAAATCCACAACCATCGCCCCAAAACAGAATCAAAAGAGGTTTTGGCCTGCAAAACCAAGCCTTTCGCCTCTCATAATACCCGAACGAATATCCCTCAAATCATGCATATTCAGGCGACTCTCCTCAGGAGAAATCCGGTATCTTCTACTTATGTAGACCCTGGGAAGCCGCCTTCCTAGCAAGCACAACAACTCATAAGGAACACTTCCATAGCAGGTAGACAAATACTCAACGCCTATCTCACTGATACCCTGTTTCCCAATCAAGACCACCTCATCACCTACTGAAACCCCTTCTATGTCAGTTATATCCAAAAACAGATAATCCATACACACCTTGCCGACAATAGGACAAAAGTGTTCGCGAATCAACGCCTTGCCTCTATTAGATAGCAGACGAGGATAGCCATCTCCATACCCAACCGGAACAACGGCGATTTTCCTCCTACTATCTGCAATGTAGGAATGGTTATATCCCAGACCTTCACCCTTACGCAGTATCCTTATAAGGGCCACCCTAGACTTAAGTGTAAGCGCTGGCTGTAACTTTAGCATGGCCTTTAACTCATCTACTGGATATGCCCCATAGATAGCCAGTCCTGGTCTTATCATATTACAAATCCCCTCAAATCGCCTACGATAAATCAATCCAGCACTATTCGAGATATGTACCAATTTAAAGTCCACCTGCCTACTCCTTAGTCGTTTCACCAAGCCCTCGAAGCTACTAATCTGCTCAATTGTGAAGGCAGGATCGGTATCCGCACTAGATAGATGCGTATATATCCCCTCCAGGTCGAGCCCGGCCATAAACATCTGCAGTATTACCTGCTCGGCCTCTCGCAATGTCAATCCAAGACGATGCATACCAGTATCTATCTTCACATGGACCTTTACATTGGAATCAGAATTATTTATCACAAAACGCCTAAGGGCCTCTGCAAATTCCATGGTGGCGACCGTAATAGTAATCCCATAAAACTGGGCTATTGGGATATCCTGCGGTTCTATCTGTCCTAAGACAAGTATAGGAGAACGAACACCATGTTGACGTAAGAAAACCGCCTCATCCAGGTTTGCTACTCCCAAATAGTTTATCATCTTTGACTCCAGGAACCTAGCTACCGGAAGTATACCATGGCCATAGGCATCGGCCTTGATAACCGCCATAACATAGACTCCAGAAGGGAACAAGGACTTAATCCCCTGAAGGTTCAGATAAATATTATCAAGATTTATCTCTATCCACGACTGTCTGTAGAACCTGTCCATACACCCTTTACCTTAAAATTGCATTCAGGACAATGCCCCCCATTTATACTCAAAAAATCTTCCAGAACATTAAACCCTATTCTTCTAACCAGTAGCTTGCCACATTGTGGACAGTAAGTATTTGCTTCCCTGGCAACATTGCCTAGATAAATGTATCTCAGTCCAGCCTTCCTGCCAAGGGCCTCGGCCCGCAGGAGCAGCTGAAGGGGAGTTGCATCTCTGTCCCTCATCCGATAATCCGGATGAAAGGCAGAGATATGCCAGGGTATATCTACATCTATCCCTGCAATAAACTCCGCAATCTTTGACAACTCTTCATCAGAATCATTTAATCCTGGAATAATCAGTGTTGTTATCTCAATCCAGATACCGAGTTCATAATAGGTCTTAATTGCCTCCAAAACCGGCTCAAGCCTGCCACCGCATACATTATTATAAGTCGAATCACTAAATGCCTTCAGATCTATATTCGCAGCATCCAGATAATCAGCTATTTTCTCGATCGCCTCAAGACTGATAAATCCATTCGTTATAAATATATTAGCAAGATTTCTCTGCCTTGCCAACCTAGAAACGTCATAGGCAAACTCAAAAAACACCGTTGGCTCAGTATAGGTATAAGAAATAGAGCCAGCCTTGTATTTCAAAGCCAAGGCAATAATATCATCAGGAGATATTTCTTCTATCCTTGCCAATCCCTCTTTAACCTGAGAACTAGTCCAGTTCTGGCAGAAACTACAATGAAAATTGCATCCAGGACAGGCAAAGGAAAGGCTACCACTCGACGGTAAAAAGTGATATAAAGGCTTTTTTTCTATCGGGTCAAGTCCAAGGGCAGAAATCTTGCCATAATTCAAAGAGAATAAGTTCCCCGAAAGATTTCTTCTGACACCGCAGAGTCCAGTTGCACCCTCTGCTATACGGCAGGAATGTGGACAGAGCCGGCACACAACACTATCACCAGCCCCCTCCCAAAACATTGCCTCCCTCAACGAATCCCCATAAGACATATCAAATCCATCACGCATTAAAGTATAATCTCGGTCCCAATTCCCTTATTGGTAAATATCTCTAATAATAAGGCATGACTGACCCTTGCATTCACTATGTGGGCCTTTTCAACTCCTCTTTCAAGGGCCGCAAGGGCAGAAGATACCTTGGGAAGCATCCCACCAGAAATAATACCCTTATCAATCAGAGACCTTATCTTAACAGCATTTATAGAGGAAATAAACCTCTTGCCATGCATTATTCCATCGACATTTGTCATAAAGACCACCTTCGATGCACCGACCGCAACTGCCACCTCTGCAGCCGCTACATCGGCATTCACATTGAAAACCTCTCCTTTCCTATTAACCCCTAATGGGGAAATCACAGGCACAATATTTCTGTTCAACAAAGAAAAGACAGGATTGGTATTTACACCAATCACATCCCCGACAAATCCTAGTGTTTTATCTTTCTGACGAGCCTTCAATATCCCATCCCGTTCAGTGAGAGGTCCAGCAGGACAGTTCATCTCTTCCAGTTCTCTGATTATCTGATGATTTATTCTATTCAATTCCCGTTTCACCACAGACATAACCCGCTTACTCGTATATCTCATCCCATTGACAAATCGCACCTTTATTCCCTTTTCTTCAAGGGCACTTGTAATGTCAGGGCCACCACCATGTACAATGATAGGATGCATCCCAACATAATGCATAAACACAATATCTTTCAGAACCGACTTCCTCACAGACTCTTCGGCAAGGGAACTGCCACCATACTTAATCACAACCGCCTTACCGTGAAAGGCCTGAATGTAGGGCAGTGCCTCTAATAAAACCTTTGACTTCTCAATCGCCTTCTTCACAGCTTCTTCCACCTAAATCATTATATACCCTTCCTCAAAACTCCCCATTCCTGGCTTTATTATACAACCGAACAAAATATATCTGAACCCGAAAGTTGGTAACCGACAAAATGAAACAGATTTTTCCTGAAAGATTTTGTCTCACTAAGCTGGAATGACGATGCCCAGCCGATATGGCTGGGCATTGTTGTTTTCTATGCAGGTTGGATTAGTTATCAGTTCAATGTCAGCATACTGTTTACGTCCATACCAATCCAGATACCGCCGGGTTTCTTTACCTCTCCATTGGCAGGATTATTCCCGCCTTCAAACTCCCCGCGCTTTTCAGCCATGTCTTGCCTGATAATCTCCTCTTCTCTTTTATCTATCTCTCTTGCGACCTTTTTTATGTTACCCAAGCCCAATGGCCCTAAAGGACCATTAGTATCGCTATCCCCACCCTCATCATCTCCGTTTTTAAGCCCAACCATTGCTGATGTGGGGTGGATAACAAACTCTATAGTTTTACCGTTTTTCTCGGGCTGGTTCCATCTGCCAGATGTAGTAACGGCTTTTACTGTAATATCCCGGCCTTCTCTCTGAGCTAAATGCTTTAAATAGAGGAAATATATAATGCTTTTATATTCCCTTGAATCTGTGGACAACATATTTTCTGAAACCAAAATATCCAAAGCAAGCTTGAGGACATAGTCTAAAGGCAAGGATTTTATATTAACTCTTTGTGTGATCTTTTCCATAACTATAGAAAATAGAGCGGGGAATATCTCATTAAGCCTTTGATTTGGTGAATACTCAAACAAAGTATTAATAACAAAGTCTATAACTTGCTCTTGCGCAACAACTCCCTTTTTATCCATATCAGCCAGCGCAGGCAGAACATTGGCAGGAACTGCCCATTCTTCTTTTTCTATCCCTAATGTTAGGTCATAGTCACGCTCTTTCCCCTTTTTCCCCTCTACATCCAATTCAAACTCGTGTAAATCATAGTCATCTGACTTTAAGGCCTTTAAGACTGCCCATGCAGTTTCTTTTATGTATTGTTTATCAAGGCCTTCGCTATTATAGTGCATATTCTCTATATCCCTTGGTTCTATAGCCCTCCAACGATGCTCAAATACATAATCCATAACATCAGAAGGCGATGTCAACTTCTCCTCTGGAATTATTGCAGTGCCATATACCACATCTGTTTTATTAAACACCATTTCTGTTGCCTGGGCTACCTTGACCACGTCTTCGCTTGCGTCCGGATGGACGAGCAGAACCGGCATTGTATATTTATCCTTTGCCAGTGCCTCAAAGGAGTGGTGGTTGTAGTCAGGGCCGTCGTAGATGAATATTAACTTATCAGGAAATGCCTTATTCAGGCCATCTCTCAAAACGGCCTTTTGTTTTTTTGTATATGGCCCGTAAAGGACAACATCTATGAACGGCTTTTCCCTGAAACCATTTATCTTGTGTATGCTGGTAATGACCTGTTCAAGGATCATATCCCCTGGCCTTTGGGGCGTTTCAATCTTTTTCAGATTATCCTTATACAACTGGACATTGCCCTGTCCAAGGTAGTTTATCTGATTAAACGCGGAGAAATACGTAGCAAGCATATACATAAAGCCCATATTTTCATATAACTCATCTCCCGGGAGGTTTATAAACCTGAAACCGTTTTTCTCTAATAATTCCTTTCTCTCCTTTGAGAACTCGCCTTTTACAAGCACCTCTATCTTGGGCATTATCCCTCTTTCAGGCGCCTTGCCGCCGATAGACTCCTGCCATAGCTGTGTAAGCCATATCCTGAACGACTCAATCGCCTCGTCTGAAAGGTGTTGCCTTAATTTTTTCGGAATAACTATTGCCACCCTCGGGCCAACGCCTTCCAGATAAAGGATATTGCTCAATATAAATGCCTCTTTATATGCCCGCTTATTTATTGAATTGAAAGGATTGAATATAATCCCTCTCCAACGCTCGATCATGTTATAAACTCTGGAATAAAAACTAGAGAGGGCATCTTCATTATCCCTTTCCATCTCTACGAACCACAGATATTCCATTATCAGATACACGCCCGTCCATGGAGAACTAAATCTACCGCCAATGTCGGTCTTCTCGTCAGGCTGTAGAGGAAATGCCCTAATCTGTTTATCTATATCTTCATCTATCACCTTTCCTTCATTGCCTTTATCCACTAGCCACAGGAAGTTTTTCTTTATAATCCTATTGCCTTCTGCTTCTCCTTTCTCCCTTGCAATATCTTTTAATATCCGTGCAATGGTATGGGTCTCATATGTAGTGCCGCTCTTTGATATCAGGACAACAGCTGTATCTTCCAGATCAACGTCCTTTTTCTTTAATGCCTTCTCTATAGCGGCCCTATCTGGCGTATCAAATGCAAGGACATTATCCAGCTTATATGCCTCTTTCATCAGCTTTACGCTGTTGATAGAGCCGCCCATCCCAACCACGATCACGTTTTTCTTGCCAGCTAATTTCTCTGCTATTGGCTCTATCCACTCTTCAATTACATAAAGCAGGCCCGGCCTTGCCCAGCCAAGACGGAAGTTTTCACCATCAAAGCCTATATTTTTAAACACATTGTCTTCCTCTATATTATCCGGGTCTTTTATTGCATCCTTTAAATCATCCAAAATCTTTTCCTTAGAGCTAAATAATATCCCTCCTTTATTCTCTTCATAATACCTTTCGAGCATCCTATTTAATGTATCAAATTCCCTGCCTTCAGGGGAAAACTCTTCTAAGAATCTGCGGATAATTTCTACCTCTGCAGTACTGTTTTCTGGATTTTCATTTATCTTATCCAATAAAGGATCTAAAAGGATCCCGAGGACATCGCCGCTACTTACACTGGTATCACCATCACCAAGATCATTAGTATCATAATGTTCCACACCCTTTAAGAACTCAGATAATCCTGATAGACTGCTAAAGTCTATCTCTATCTTTTCCCCCTTTAAAGCAGCGGCATCAATTGCTGTTTTTAGCCTATCCATAAAAAAAGGCATAAAATCACCCTTGATCTTCCTCATAGCCTTCAAAAAGGCAACACGATTGTCATAATCATGAACAGGGTCATTCAAATATGCTTTCAATTCCTCCACATCTATATCATAATCCCACTTTACGGCTTCTGTTTTTGGATACCATTGCCCCGCTTGAGGGGTATACGTATGCCTTGTAACAAGTTCTGTAGCCTTAAGTCCTTCCAGCGTCGCTTTCTTATATTTCTCCCGCGCTGCCTTATCCATTTCTACATATTTCTTATTCTTCGGCTCTGCCTGCACCCCGCCGGTTATAAAGTCCTCATCTCCATTGCCATAATAGCTGGTGATATACCTATCCAAGTACTCCCTTACCACCCAGAAGTCTTTGGACTCGCCTATCTTTGAATAGCGCGTATCTGCAAGGCTTGACAGCTCTCCCTTGACCTTCGAGCGCTTTTTATACCAGTCAGCAAGAATAACCGCTGATATCGCCCTGCGCAGGGCGCTAAATTCAGCGCTGTTGTTTATCGCCTTCTCTATACCAGGGATGACATAATCCTGAAATATCTTTGCCATAGCAGGGTTATCCTCGCTAAACTCTACATTTACCCCGAGATGAAGTCTCTTTATCTCTGCGCTTGCCCTGTCCTTTGCCTCGGCTATCGTTACTGTCTCTGGCTGTATCCATACCCTGAATGCCGGCATTGTCCCATCTCCGTCATATACCTCCTCTATTGCCTCTGCGACCTCATCACCGGACAGGGCCTGTTTTACCATCTCTTTTAGCTTGATATCCGCATCTAAAAACACCTTTGCCAGCTCTGTTCCCATAAGGTTGGGAGAGACCACATTCTCAGGCATATTGTATATATTTAAGTCAACCATTATCTCCTCTATCGGGAAGGCTATCCCTGTAAGGAAAAACTTCATATCTCGGCCTGCTATATCCTTATCCACGTCCTTATCCCCAAACAACAGGGAAAATCCGCCCATCTTATCCAAGTTTACGCCAACTACGCCTGGATTAGCGGTTATCACCTGGGCAAAACCCGATGGCAGAGATAGCTGGACAATCAGAACCAAAACCAACCCTAATCTCATCAGCCTTTCCATTCCCATTTTCAACCTCCTGGTTAACGCCTATACTTTCAAAACTCTAGAGAAATAACTTTGAAAGATTTTAAAGTAAATTTAAAAACTGGTCAAGCAAAATTATGCCTACATCATACATACATAAACATAAATAAAACATCAGCGTTAATTGGAGACTGAATATATACTGGATAGTCCTAAGCAGGTATTTATTCTGGATCTATCTCGGCCAGGAGCATATCTTCTCCAAGGACATCTCCTTCTCCTTTATATATTCTGGAAAGCCGACCCTTGATTGGTGAGGGAACTACAAAAGAGGCCTTATCAGTTACCAGTTCTACCAGGTCCTGGTCCTTATCCACCATATCCCCTTCTTTAACAAACCACTCAACTATCTTCGCCTCAAATAAATCCTCGCCTATTTCCGGCACCTTTAATTCCATATTCCTCTCCCCTGTCAAAAGACGAAGTAAAAAATCGTACTCAACACCCAATCAGCAGCAATTATAGTGATGAAGGACAGGACAACCGACCGCATCGTCGCTGCCCCAACTCCTTCAGCGCCCCCTGATGCATTCAGGCCCTCCTCACAGCTTATCATAGCAATTATCACTGCAAATGTAATCGATTTCACGAGTGATATCACCAGGTCTTTGAACATAATCGAACTAAAGGCCGTATTTATATATATCTGGGAGGGGATAGAAAGGTTGTAGACACAGACATAATAGCCTCCCATTATGCCAATCATATTCGCTATTATGACAAGTACAGGAAGACCTACAAGAAATGCCACAAATCTAGGTACTACCAGATACTTTATTGGATTTACCGCCAGGGCCCTCAAGGCATCTATCTGCTCGGTTATCCTCATACTGGCTATCTCAGCGGTTACCGCACCGCCTGCCCTCCCAGCAACCACCAGCGCAGTAAGGACAGGGCCAAGTTCCCTGACTAGTGAAAGGGCAACCAGGGAGGATATATACATCTCTGCCGAGACCTTTTGCATCTGATAGGCAGTCTGGACGGCCATAATCATTCCAGTAAATAGGGCCACCAAGGAAACGATACCCAGGCTATCTATCCCAATCCTTACGAGTTGGTGTATAGCCTTGCCTGGTCCATAGGGTGGGACAAAGGCCCAGACTACTGTCTGGGAAAAGAGTATGACCAGACGTCCCAGATACTCAAACCAGCCGGATATGGCATCAAGCAGTCTCTTCAATCTTCTCCAATTCGCTCTGGGTCTGGGGGATAAAGCTAAGCTCATCCCTGCCTTCTTCCCTGACAAGACGGACCTTTTTCTTCTCTTTCAATGTCCCCTTTATTATCTCCTCTGCCAGGGGATCCTCGACATAGCGCTGTATGGTCCTCTTTAATGGGCGTGCACCGTATACAGGATCGAATCCTTTGTCTATCAGAAAATCAAGTGCACTCTTATCCAAATCCAGTTCTATTCCGTGTTCCTGCACGCGTCTTAACACACCCTCTATCTCTATGTGTACTATCTTTTCAAGGTCATCCCTTGAAAGCGGCCTGAAGACAATTATCTCATCTATTCTATTGATAAATTCTGGTTTGAAGGCCTTTTTAACCTCTGACATCAGCTTGTCTTTTATGTCCTTATGGGTATCCTCCTCTTTAGGTACATGGAAGCCAAGAGAACCCTGTTTCTTGAGCAGGTTTGCTCCCACATTAGAGGTCATTATAAGTATAGTATTACGGAAATCGACCTTCCTGCCGTAGCTATCTGTAAGCCTGCCGTCCTCCAGGACCTGCAACAGGAGATTGAACACATCCGGATGGGCCTTCTCTATTTCATCTAAAAGGACCACAGAATAGGGACGCCTTCGCACCTTCTCCGTCAGCTGGCCACCTTCTTCGTAACCAACATAGCCAGGAGGCGCACCTACCAGACGCGAGACATTGAACTTTTCCATATATTCAGACATATCTATCTGTACCAGTGCATCTTCGTCCCCGAACATAAATTCCGCCAAGGCACGCGCCAGGAGGGTCTTTCCAACACCTGTCGGTCCCAGAAATATAAAGGAACCGATTGGCCTGCGTGGGTCCTTTATACCGGCCCGAGAGCGCCTTACTGCCCTGGCTATGGCAGAGATGGCCTCGTCCTGACCAATTACCCTTCGCTTGAGTTCTTCCTCTATCTTCATAAGCTTTTCGCTTTCTGTTTCCTCCAATTTGGTTAGAGGTATACCAGTCCACTGAGAGACTACCTGGGCAATATCTTCGGCCGTTACCTCTACCACTGCCTCGGCCTTCCTGGCCTCCCATTGTCTCCTAGCCTCCTCTAACCTATTACGGGCATCCTTTTCCATATCCCTTATCTTGGCGGCCTCCTCGAAATTCTGCTGGGATATATATTCTTCCTTTTTCTTTTTCAAAGACTCTACCTCTCTCTCTAGATCCACAATTTCTTCTGGGACAGTCATAACCGACAGCTTCGCCTTGGCACCTGCCTCATCTATCAGGTCTATTGCCTTATCTGGCAGGGCCCGTCCTGTTATGTACTTATCAGATAGCACAGCCGCTGCCTCCAGGGCCTCGTCCAAATATTTTATCTTGTGGTGTTCTTCATACTTTAGTTTCAACCCCTTTAGGATCTCTATTGTCTCCTCTACAGTCGGAGGGTCAACCACTATGGTCTGGAACCTCCGTTCCAATGCAGCATCCTTTTCTATGTATTTACGATACTCATCAAAGGTGGTAGCTCCAATACACTGTATCTCCCCACGCGCAAGGGCCGGTTTTAATATATTTGAGGCATCTATTGCCCCTTCTGCCGCACCCGCACCCACCAAAGTATGCAGCTCATCGATAAATATTATTATATTTTCTGATTTTTTTATCTCATCCATTACTGCCTTTATCCTCTCCTCAAACTGCCCCCTATACTTGGTGCCAGCAACCATCAGGGCCAGATCAAGGACGATAATCCGTTTATTATGTAAAACTTCCGGAATATTGCCCTCCACAATCCTCTGGGCAAGTCCCTCCACTATAGCGGTCTTACCAACTCCTGCTTCTCCAAGCAATACGGGATTGTTTTTTGTCCTGCGGGAAAGTATCTGGATAACCCGCTCTATCTCCTTTTTTCTGCCTATAACTGGATCAAGCTTATTTTCTTTGGCCAATGCAGTAAGGTCACGGCCAAATGCATCAAGTGCAGGTGTCTTTGACTTTTGCTGGCCCTGGCCTTGCTGGGCACTTGAAGGTCCGGGTATCCCCGCTCCCAAAAGATTCATCACCTCGGTCCTTACGCGATCTATGGTAAGCCCAAATCCTTGCAGAACCTGGGCAGCTATTCCTTCCCCTTCTCTAATGAGCCCTAACAAGAGATGCTCCGTACCGATGTAATTATGTCCCATTGCCCGGGCCTCTTCTCCAGCAAGCTCAAGGGCCTTCTTGGCACGAGGGGTAAACGGAATCTCTCCGGACTTGCCTGTATCAACACCAGGTTCAACGAGCTTCTCTATCTCTTTTCTCACCTTTTCAAAGTTAAGATCTGCCCTGTGCAATACAGCCGCAGCTACTCCTTCTCCTTCTTTCAATATTCCAAGCAACAGGTGTTCGGTGGCTATGTAATCATGATGCAACCGTCTTGCCTCTTCTTTAGCAAATATAATAACCTTACGCGCGCGTTCCGTAAATCTATTAAACATTTCCTCTCTCCTCCCTGTCGAGGTCAGGGCTATGCCCCTGTTTGTTCAACCGATTTCTTAATATGTTTGCCCGTTTCACATCCCTCTGCCTGGTAGATAGTTTCCTGCCGCTTATCTTCTGCAGATGGGCTGGTTGTATTATTATAAATAAATCGTTTATTAGTTTCAATTCAAGCCCTTTTATCATACCAAGACTGCTGCCAAGTCTCAACATCGAAAGATATTCTAGGGCCTCTGCACTGTTCATTATACGGGCGTTCTTCAAAAGTCCATAGGCCCGCCATATCCGGTCCTCGAGCATAACGCGCGATGTACGCATAATCTTCTCCCTGGCATGTGTCTCCTGGTCTATTATCTGACCGGCAATTCGCTTGATATTCTCTATCAACTCTGTCTCTGAATAGCCCAGACAAGCCTGATTGGATATCTGAAATATGTTGCCCATTGCCTGCGTGCCTTCGCCATAAAGGCCCCTTGCAGTAAAATTAAGTTGGGAAATAGTCTGCAGGACTCGGTTTATTTGTTTGGTAATTACCAGGGCAGGCAGATGCATCATCAGAGACCCCCGCATAGCTGTGCCTGTATTGGTCGGACAGGATGTCAGGAACCCTAGATCAGGAGAAAAGGCGAATTCCAGCACTTGAGACAACTTATCGTCCAGTTCATTCATCTCTGCCCAGGCCCTATCTAGGTCAAATCCTCCCACAACCACCTGCATACGCATATGGTCTTCTTCATTTATCATCATAGAAACACCCTCATCTGGGGTCAAGGCTATCGCCTTGCCAGGTCCTTCGACCGTGTGCTCGTAACTGATAAGGTGTCTCTCCACCAGAAACTGGCGATCTAGCTCGTTTATATCCTCCATATTTATAAACCATCTATCTTTGAAAATCTCAATGTCCGATAGGGCAGAATATATCTCCTCTCTGACTTTATTCAGAGTAGCCTCGTCAGCCCTGTGGGGAAAAGGATAACTGGCAAGGTTTCTCGCTAAACGAATACGGCTGGAGATAACAATATCTGAACCATATACCGGTTCAAGCCACCGACTCCGGCTCGACAATAAATTGGCTATAATCTCTTTTGCTGAAAGACCACTCTGCGTATTCATCTCCATCCTTTACTGTGCAGGCTCACTCTCCAAGGCCCTTATCTCATCCCGAATCCTGGCGGCCTCTTCAAAGGCCTCCTCTTCTATTGCCTTGTGCAAGGCCTTCTTTAATTCCAACAGGCGCATTTGTCTCTCTATAGAACTTGGGATTTTTTTCGGCTGTTTTCCCATGTGTTCATTGGAGCCATGGATGTTACGAAGCAAAGAAACCAGGGCGTCCTTAAAGGCAGTATAGCACTGACTACAGCCAAGTCTGCCTATCTTTCGAAAATCCCTATAGCTAAGCCCACAAGAGGGACAAACAGCAGGATTTCCCTTGTCCACTGTCTTTTTCTCAGGCGCAATTCCTCCCAGAAAGACCTGAAAACCCATCGGCACCTGCATCTGGGCAGCTTTTTCTTGAGCACAAGATTCACATATATGCATCTCAACAACCTTACCGTTTACGATCTCGGTCAAATGCACCGTTGCCTCTGCCTTATTGCATATATCGCACAGCATAAGTTTCTCCATTCTAAATCAGGCAAATAGCACCGCCTCAGCCGCTGCTATTGCCCCATCTTTAACCTTATAGCCCATCTTCTTCAAGACGACCTCAATACAGGATAGCCCCACGATTATATCAAACTCCTCTATCCATCCCATATGGGCCATCCTAAATATCTTTCCCTTGAGCTGGGCCTGTCCACCCGCCATAGTTACGCCATACTCGTCGCGCATCGTCTTTACGAACTTTACCCCATCTATACCATCCGGCACCTTTACCGCAGTAACCCCATTACTGGGGGCAGTCGCAAATAATTCCAGGCCCATTGCCTTAACGCCTGCACGGGTCGCCTCTGCCATACGTCTATATCTATTCCACATATTTTCAATCCCATTGCTCTTATAGTAATTTACTACCTCTCTTAAGGCAACGATGAGAGAGACTGCAGAGGTATAAGGCGTATCTGGCTTCTCTCCTGCCTTCCTATATTTCCTCAAGTCCAGATAATAACGGCCAGATTTAGAGGCCTCTACCCACTTCCAGGCACGCTTGGAAAGTGCAATGAATGCCAGACCTGGCGGAAGCATTAGCCCTTTCTGAGAACCAGAGACTACCACATCCACTCCCCACTCATCCATTAAGAGGGGAGAGACGCCCATTGAGGATATGGCATCGACCACCAATAGGGTATCAGATGCAGAGGTTATTTTGGCAATAGATTCCACATCCGTATCAATACCTGTCGAGGTCTCACAATGCGTGATAAATATTGCCTTCGCCTCTGGATTGGCCTTTAAGGCAGACTCTATCTCCTCGGGAGCAACTGCCTGCCCCCATGGAACCTGTATAGAGATCACCTCCATTCCATAGGAGGCGGCTATCTCACGCCACCTTTCCCCGAACTTGCCCCCCTCAACCACTATCACCTTATCACCTGGAGAGGCGACATTGGCAACCGCTGCCTCCATTGCCCCTGTACCAGAAGAGGAGATTATGTATACTGTCTCTTTAGTCTGGAATATGTACTTCAATCCCTCCATAGCCTCTTTGAGTATCTGCTGAAACTGAGGGGTCCTGTGATGTATGATTGGCCTGGACAGGGCCTCTCTTACAAAATCTGGTATGGGTGTGGGTCCTGGTGTGAGTATATAATTCTTCATTTTTCCTGGCCTCCTATGGGTTTTAATTCTATTACAGCATCTACTAATCCGTAATCCCTGGCCTCCTCGGCAGACATAAAATAATCCCGATCGGTATCTTTTTCTATCTCTTCAACTGCCTTTCCAGTATGAAGTGCTAGTATCTTGTTTAGTCTCTCTTTCAACTTCAGTATCTCCTTTGCCTGTATAGATATATCTGCTGCCGTACCCTGAACGCCGCCCCAGGGTTGATGAATCATAATACGCGAATTAGGCAAGGCATATCTCTTGCCTTTGGTACCAGCTGCAAGCAACACGGCACCCATACTGGCCGCTTGACCTATACAGTAAGTGCAGACATCTGGCTTTACAAAACGCATTGTATCGTATATCGCTAGGCCACTGGTTACCGACCCTCCCGGAGAATTGATGTAGACATTTATATCCCTCTCTGCATCCTGCATCTGAAGGAACAACAATTGTGCTATCACTAGGTTGGCAACATTGTCGTCAATAGCCGTCCCTATAAAAACTATCCTATCCTTCAGGAGTCTGGAGTAAATATCATAGGCCCTCTCGAATCTGCCCTCCTGCTCGACCACCATAGGCACAATATAGTTATTAACAAAGCTATCTACTGCCTTATTATCCATATGCAACCTCCCATTTACAATTGCCAGTATTAACCTAATATTTTAAAAGAAATAATCGCCTTTGATAAGTAAAAAAGATTTAATCTATGAGGAAGGCAGGCGCCAGGAGTAATGTTCTTCAACAAACCTCCTTGCTGATTCTGCGATCGCCTTCCGTAATTCAACATTATAGTACAGCCTTTCAATTGCATCTGCAAAACCAGAAGGGCTATCCTCTATCAGGATATTTGAGCCATTGCTATAATTTATACCCTCTGCACCAAGCGAGGTAGAGACAACTGCCCTCCCCGCAGACATAGATTCTAGTATCTTGAGCCGACTGCCACCCCCTATCCTCAGAGGGACAATAGAAAGCACTGAATTGTATAAATAGGGACGCACGTCTTCCACACTTCCGGTTACAATTACTCTATCACTAGAAAGGGACCGGACCTTGCTAGATGGATTGCGTCCTACAATATATAGAATAATCTCAGGTATACGACTAGAAACCAAAGGCCAAATCTCCTTTATAAAGTAGAGCATGCCCTCTTCGTTAGGGAACCAATCCATAGAACCAACGAAGACTATCCCCTTCTCCTCGCCGCTATAAGGCCTGTACTCAAAGAATTCAAGGTCAACCCCGTTTGGCACAACAACCGCCTCCACTCCGAAGGTTTCTAAAAGAATCATCCTATCGTCCTCTGAGACCACCCATACCTCATCCACGCTCCGACAGACATCCCTTTCAAGGGCCTTAATCAATCCCTTCTCTCGCATAAACAGCAACCGCTTAAATAAAGAGGTCTCTTCCCTGGCAGCACGTTCTGCTATTAAATACTCCACATTGTGTTCGTCTACTCGCAGACAACTATCTGGCGAAATAGAACGTAAGATTTGTAGATATTGTCCCATATGCAGGTGATCGCAATGGATAATCGAATATCTATTCTCCCTGACTAACCGAGTGAGAAGAGAGGAAAAATGAGAGGAAATATACCGCTGATAACTAATCGGACGCCCCTTGAGGAAGGCCGCAGTAACTATGGAAAATAAATTATCTACCCTCCTTACCCCATAACAACGAATACCTAGCTTCTGCTCCAGTTGTTCTGCAGCATCTTTATCATGAGGAGAGAAGAAAAAGCTCAATAGATCAACACAATAGTCCTGTGTCAATAAGCGCAGGATATGATAGGTCCTTATTTTGCCCCCCGTATCCAGGGGATAGGGAATACGAGGACTTAAAAAAAGTAATCTATCTCTCCCCAACTTCATCTCCTTTTGCATCCCGCCACAAACCAGGGATATCTTCTCCACAATATGGACAATGTCCATTTTGAATACGATTGAACAGTACCTTATAGCCTATCCTGCGGATTAAAATTTGTCCACACTTAGGACAATAGGTATTCTCATATTTATGTCCGGGGACATTGCCTATATATACAAACCTGATGCCTGCCTTATGGGCTATCTCCACACACTCCTCTAGGGTCTTTACCGGGGTCGGAGAGACATTCGCCAACTTGTGGTTTGGATAGAACCTGGAAAAGTGAAGAGGCACATCCCTGCCAAGGTTTTGGACAATCCAGTTGCACATTTTCTCAACCACATCTGGAGAATCATTGAAACCAGGTATAACCAGATTGGTTATTTCAAGCCAGGTCCCGGACTCCTTTATTATCTTAAGCGTCTGGAGCACTGGTTCTAAGGAGGCCATCAATCCCATCTGATTATAGAATTCCTCTGAGAAACCCTTCAGGTCAACGTTTACCGCGTCTATATACGGCAAAAGCTGCCTCAATGGCTCAGGGTTTACATATCCGCAGGTATGCATCCCATTAAACATACCAGCCTTTTTTACGAGGATGGCCGTATCGTACATATATTCGTAAAATACAGTAGGCTCGGTGTAGGTATAAACCACCCACTTGCTATTATATTCCTCGGCCAGCTTTACTATCTCTTCAGGAGATAGTCTATAACCCATAACCTCATCAGGACGGGCCTGGGAGATCTGCCAGTTCTGACAGAATAGACACCTCATATTACAACCAGCAACCGCTATGGAGAAGGCCCTGGCGGCAGGCCAGACATGGAAAAATGGCTTCTTCTCTATCGGATCAATATGTACCGCAACCGGATTGCCATAACCATAGGTATAGAGCTGTCCATCTACATTTTCCCTGACCCCGCAAATACCCCTTTGCCCTAATGGAATAACACACCTACGAGGACAAAGCTGACACTGGACTAGCTTATCTTCAAGGGCCTTCCAGAAACGCGCCTTTTCCCTTGCCAGGATAGTATCCTGATTCCATAAGATAAAATAACTCAGAATAATAAAAAGAAAAACAAGCCTCCGCCTTCTCAAAGTAGAATCCTCCCGATATTCTCTATTGACTTCTATTTTATGAACCTAAAAACAGGGTTTTGAATTGGATAATACAAAGTTAATCTATTGTATCACAAGAATATTTTAGCGTATTTAAGATAATTTCTAGTCATGGCCAGGAGGGAATGGGAATATATGTAGTGATGTAATCTGGCCTGTTCCACCCTATATTCGTCAGCCTTATCTTTGTAATAAGAAACAAAACCCTTCATCTGCCTGTAAATCAGATCTGAAAGAAGACGCGAAGGCTCGCTATGCAGGTTTTTGAGATCTTCTAGGTCAGCATTCTCTAAAGTATCACTGGACACATCTACTATCCATCTGTACCCTAATTCTTCAAAGCGCTGCAGTCCTCCAGCATTGCTAGTAATAATAAGGGCTCCTTGATGGATTGCCTCATCGACCATAAGATTATAGCCTTCTTTGACTGATACAGCGAGATAAGGCATATTCGTCCTGGCTGCAAGTCTATAAAGTGCACCGACCTGTTTGCCCCTGGCATTCCACACAAAGTAAATATCATCAGTGTAGTCTGATCGGCCTATGGCCTCCTCAATAAGCCTCTTTATCTCCCCTGTTTCTGGATCATCGTTAGCCCCTCCCGCAAATACCAAAAATTTGGGTATCCAGTCCCTATCCCAGCTCTGACGCAATAGATTATAGGCATCCACGGCCTGCAGGATCCCCTTCCAGGCATCTGCCCTCGCTCCTGTCAGAATAACCGGCTCACAGGAGAGGAAAAGCTGAGCTAACCGTTCATCTATTCCCATTAAAATCTCTGTCCATTCCTCATCAGGCCTATGTCTATTTTTTTCACTGAACACATCTATCCCCGGAGGTTGGGCAAATACCCTTTCCTTCTCTTGCCAGGATGAAGGTATAAGGTGAGGCTGGGCCAGTAGTATACCTCCCAACTCGCTTAATCTATTTAATACGCCATCGATATAGGTCCAGATCCGCCTGGCACCAGAGTTTTCCCCTGCATGCTCTATGCCACTTATGTCTATGTGCAGTCTAAATATCCATGGCCAAGTTTTTCTCTCAGAGGAACCTGCGTTTTCCAAAAAGGCCTCCAGCGTTGAGACTACCTGAGGATCCTCAAAAAATACAGCCCCAATCTCTTCATCCTCCAAGATCCAGTTGAATATAATGAAGTTATCCCTACCTACCCTCCTTAATATATCAATCTCCTCTTCTGAAATCTCCATATGTTCGCCCTGGATGATATTGTGTATTTTTTTGGTAACTCCGTAAAAACAAGAAGGACAATAAGGATGGACTATATGCCATTCCAGTTCAATGCCGTGATGCCTTAAAAACTTATAGAGACCTGGGACCATCTCTGCCACTCCACCACCCGAAAAGGTGGCATTTATTAACACTACCTTTCTCTTGCCAGTCTGAAGTAAGGTCTTGGCCAATGTTTCTAATTCAAAAAATAATTGGTTCCCTGCCTCTCCCATAATCCTGACATATTCCCTTCTGTAGGCATCCCAATCTAAATCCAGCCTCATATCCTTAAAGTGAAACCTTATGATCTCCCTAACCCAATCCGGGTCTTTATCCGACAAAAATTTCAGGCTATCAACTATCCAGAAGTGCAGATAATCCTCAAGGTGCTTGTCTCTAGAAAGTACTTCCAGAGATGCTAAACCTCTTAAGTGACTGAAATATTCTTTCATTATGCCCACTACATCCGAAGGAAGGTCCTGTTTATTCCAGGCAAAAAATAGTGGGAGAGCCTCGCACATAGGGTCCTCAAGAACCGGACTAACTATATCCCAGAACCCCTGGAAATCTTTGTCCAGCAACATTCGATTACGAATCCTATCAGGTAAAGGATTCCCCATAAACACGCCCCTTGCTGTTAGGAAGTATACAAAATTTCCCAAAAAAGGCAAGCAGAATGACCCAAAACTGAATAAGCCGGGATAACAGTCCAAAATGGATAGTTATTCTCCAAAAGAATACACCTTTTCAACTGGCTCCAGTACCTCCCAGCGACACTTCAAGCCCTTTGGGAAAACAGCCAAATCACCAGCCTTTATCTCCACATCGCCTTCATCCGTATGGACAATAACCCGTCCCTTATAGAAATAGCAAGTTTCCTGCTCCGTGTACTCCCAGTCAAACTCTGAAACCGGACATGTCCAGGTCGGCCATTCAGATACACCCAGTCCCTTTAATTCCTGCTGTGTTGGCTGAGTAACCTTAATCTTCATCGCCCACCTCCTTAGAATTTTGTAGAAAATAATACCTGCAACTAGAAATCCAGGGCCCTAGGCCTTGCTGGTAGACCTGGCAGGGTTGTTATATTCCCTGCCAAGAGCACCACAAACCCTGCACCAGCGGATAAAAAGGCATCATTTATCTCAAACACATAACCCTTACTTACATCTATATCCACATGATGGGCAAAATTATATTGTACCTTTGCCACACATATGGGCAATCTGCCAAAGCCCGTATTTTCAAACAGAGAGATCTTTTCCCTTGCAAGAGGAGAAATACTTAACCCATTGGCGAAATAGACCTTTTGAGCCAAGATATTTAATTTTTCTTCAATGGACATATTTGTATCATAAAGCCCCTGCGGAGAAGCATCTGCCTTCTCAATGAGAGAGTCTATGACATCGACTAACTCCTCTGAGCCTTCAGGCCCCCTTGAATAAAGATAACTCACCACAGCACCATCAGCGCCAGCATCACGCGCAAAACTACATAATCCCAGCAGGTCTTTTTCATTATCCGTAACCCTGGCATTAACCAACACCACAATTGGGACACCAAACCGCCTTGCTATAGAGATATGCCGTCTTAGATTGTCCTGCCCATACTCAGAGACTGCCTGAAGACTTGCTACGAGTACAACTAAATCAGGGTAATATCCACTGTAAAACGACTTTATATCAAAAAACTTCTCCCCACCGCAATCCATCCCAAAGCCTGCCTCTGTAAAGACATAATCCGCCAAAGACAAACCAATCCTGTCGGCAATAACAGAACTGGCGCCAATACTTATATTTGCAAACGGACCAGAATGGATAAACACCGGTGTGCCCGAGCTTGATTGAACAAGATTGGGCATAAGGGCATCGGAAAGCAGACGAAGGACTGCATTCTCTGCACCTATATCAGAGAGGCAAATAGGCCCATGCATATCAGAAAATCCCAATACAATCCTCTCTAACCTAGCCTTGAAGTCCTGTTCATCCTTGCTGAGGGCAAGTATAGACATCAATTCAGAGGCAGCAGTAATACAGAACTGTGCTCTGTGCGGGAAATACCTTGACTTTCGGTCCCAGTTAATCCCAACAATTACCTCTCTAAGTGCCGCATCACTGACATCTATAGCACGAGGCCAGTTAAGTTCAGATACGTCAAAACCAAGCCTATTCCCCCTGAACAGATGATTGTCAATAAGAGAGGCAATAAAGTTATGAGCGCTACTTATCGCATAGTTGTCTCCCGTAAAGTGCATATTTATATCCTCTTCCGGAAGGGCCCGACACTTTCCACCCCCTGTCCCCCCGCCTTTTATACCAAGGTATGGACCAAGAGAAGGCTGTCTTATACAGGCCACGGCCTTTCTCCCACAATGATTAAATGCCATTGACAGGCCTATCGTCGTGGTAGTCTTACCTTCTCCAAACTTCGTCGGTGTCATTGCAGATACAAGGATATAGCGTCCCTTTTTAACTGCCCCATCCAACAGAGAAAGAGACAACTTGGCCTTATACCTACCATAAGGGATAAGATCTTTTTCTCGTATCTCTAATTTTTTAGCGATATCTCTAATATCTATCACAAACCTATCTCCTCTTATTATTTTCACATCAATCAAGTAAAATCTAATATAATACAGTTTTCCCAAAAACTAAATCAAATTATCTATATGTAACGACAGAAAAAGCCTATTTGCAGTTTTAGTCACTCAAAAAAATAGGCGGATGGAATCCCATCCGCCCATTGAATAATAAGAAATCTCCCTAGTTAACACAACACTAAAACTTCCACTGGAGTGTCAACTCAACGGAGGTCTGATACATAGTAGATTTGATGGTTACAGGATTACCTAGAGGATCCGTACCAGATTCCTCAATAGATTCCTCAGGAGAGAACATGAAACCAAATCCAATGGAAAACCTATCAGATGGATTGTACATAAACCCAATAGTGAAGTGGTCCTCACTTATAGCGGGAAAACCGAATACACGGAATGTTTCGTAATAATACTTATACATATTCTTCCCCTGAACACTGACCATATTAGACCCATTAAAACCATCGTAGGTGCGCAGCGGTGTCTTTCCATGGTTATATCCAAATCTCAAACTTAAGGAAGGACTAACCATATACTGAAACCCAACTGCATATACCAATTGATCACGCCAACCAAAGTCGGAGTAGCCGTCCGCACTGCCCCAGGAATAATACCTAAGGGCCGTCTCAACTACCCAGCGGTCTTCGTGATAGGCCAGACCCAAACCAATCATCTCTGGAGATTCTAAGTCCATCGAATCAAAGTCCCCATCCCCATCAAAGTCTGTTATAGTTTTATAACGGGCCTTAAGCGGAGACATATAGGTAAACCCTATAGATATTGGGTCTTTTCTATAAATAAGACCAAGCTGATACCCAACACCGACATCATCAGAGGTTCCAGAATTCATATCAAGGCTGGAATATCCAAGGTGAAGCGCTATACCAAATGATAGAGAATCCGTCAGCATCCAGGCAATATTAGGGGCAATCTTCATGCTCTTCAATTCCGTATATATACCAGAGGCATAAACCATAGAAGGCATCGAAGAATAGCGGCCATCGATAGAACTGCTCCTATAGTCTACACCCATGCCAGAAACACCGAAAACCCCTATTCCAGCTCGACTTCTCTCTCCCAGTTTCCAGGCAAAACCAAGGGCAGGAATTGCAAAGAAGTCAGAATCGCTATCTTCTTTGGAATTTATCTCCCCCTGAATATAGAGAGATGCCTTGGTATGGGGCATAAAAAATGTTGTAGAACTCTCAAAGGCATAAGACTCAAAACAATGAGCTGTACATATGGCTGCTGGATTGGAGAATATAGCACTGATTACATCCATAGGATAGGCAATGCCAACCCCACCCATAGACCTACTGGACCCACCACAGGAAATCATATTATCTCCATTGGTAGTAAAGCCATTCACAGGTAAAAATCCCAGTACCATGACCAAACTTGACAACACGGCCACCAATAACCTTCTCATAGAACCTCCCTTGTTACTGTTTTCACATACTCTATGCCCTAATTTTATAAACCAAACTATTACCTGTCAAGTCGAATCAATTAGGCATAAAACATAAATCCTTTATATTCTTCCAAAGTGTTCTACCGCCAAGAAAAGCAAATGTATACAACTGTCCTCGCCTATAAAAATACCCGACAAAACACTGTCTTGCGGACTTGGTAAATCCGGTCTTGCCCCGTACAAAAGACCAGTGTTTATTCCACAACAGCTTGTTATGGTTTACGACCCTTATTCTTCTACCTGCTTTGCTATAAAAGATGTATACCTTCTTTCCAAGTGCATCTGTTATCAATCCATATTTGATTGCAATCCGCATAAGCCTTGCCAGGTCATAGCTGCAACTAAACTGACCATTTGCAGGCAGACCTGAGGCATTCTTAAAAACAGAATTATGCAGGCCACACCGTCTTGCCTTCTTATTCATAAGTCTAGCAAATCCAGATTCTGTTCCGGCAGCTGCCTCTGCTAAGGCAACCGCAGCATCATTGGCCGAAGCCACAAGCAGCGCATACACTAAATCCTTGACCCGATAATATTCACCAGTTTTTAGATACACCTTGGAAGGCTCAATACTCGCGGCCTTTTCTGATATCCTAACCCACCTATCTAGAGGAAGGGAATCTATAATAACCATAGCAGTCATAACCTTGACCGTGCTTGCAGGTGGCAGGTGTTTATACGGAGAAGCACTATAAAGTAGTGTGCCCTTTTTCCCCAGCAATGCCGCTGATTTCCAGTCTCCTGCCCAAACTAATATTGGAAGGGCAAGGGCAAAAAAAAGCAAACTAACGATCCAGAAAAGCTGCCTTTTTCTGGGCATAGAAGTCTCTTATCACCTCAAGGACCTGATCTGGGGTATCCACTACTGTAAATATATCCAAATCTTCTATATCTATCATACCCTCCTGAACAAGGGTCTTTTCCATCCACCTTATCATAGGTTTCCAAAATTTACTATTAACCAGAATGACAGGGAATTCCCCTATACGTCTTGTCTGGATAAGGGTTATGGCCTCGATAAACTCATCCAGTGTGCCAAAACCACCCGGCAATACCACAAAGGCCTTGGCATATTTTATAAACATCACCTTCCTTGCAAAGAAATAACGAAACTCTATCAATATATCTGCAAAGGAATTAGGTTTCTGCTCCATTGGCAGTCTTATATTCAATCCAACAGAAATACCCTTAGCCTTTTTGGCACCCTTATTGGCAGCCTCCATTACCCCAGGTCCACCACCTGTAATTATCGCAAAGCCTTCCTTTGCAAGTAAAAATGCTATCTCTTCTGCAAGTTTGTAGTTCTCACTATTTCGCTTGGAACGGGCAGAACCAAATATACTAACGGCCTCTCCTACTTGGGATAGAACTTCAAATCCCTCTATGAATTCCGACATAATTCTAAAGATACGCCAAGTCTCATTGGTATCATCGGGATTTATAAAGTCTAAAGGCGCCTTTCTTATCATAGTCCCCCCTTTGATTGATTACTTTAACTTACCAAGTTTCTCCACCATCCATTCATAAAACAGAAAAAAGGCCTCAGGACACCGCTCGGAATCTAATATATCGTTTATAATACCTCTCCCCATTGAACGTAACCACTTAAGTCTTTGTTTTCCCAATACCTTTTTGCCACCCCATACATTTCTCGCAAGAGAAACATCTACTTTTTTTAATAATACCATAGGAAATGTCATCTTTTTATCAGAAAAATCCTCTTCCATATCTAATAAGTCATCATAAAGCTGGAACAATATTCCCCACAAGAATGCATAATCAGAAAGTTCTACTACATCATCACTGTTAGAAATAAAAGGAGAAACCGCCTCCACGCCTATCTGAAAGAGTGCCGCTGTCTTTTTACTAATAATAGAAAAATAGTTATCCCAGTTGATATCACTGAAAGCACAAAACTTCTCCTCCAACAACTGACCCTCGCATATCTCAGATATAGCCATTGTGGCAAAGCCTCCTGCATCAATGTCCTCGAATTCCTGCACCCCACGAGCAAACAACCAATCACCCCAGACAATGGCCTCAGAAGTAGAAAACCTCCTGTAAAAAGATAGCTTGCCCCTCCGCCTTTCCGCCCCATCGATTACATCATCGTGTATAAGGGAGGCCAGATGGATTATCTCTATTCCTGCCGCTGTCTTCAATGCATACTTTTTCCAATTCCTCCCTATTTGCTTGCGCATACTGTAAAAGGCCATAGCAATAAACTTCGAACGAAGAAATTTCCCTTTCCAGAGAGAGGATAGAAATCTATTCTCAACCGAAAAAACTCTACTATCCTCGCCTAAAAATACATTTTCCTTAAGGTAGGAAACCAATGCCTCTACAAACGTATCTAAATTCATTCTTTATCCCTACCTCAGATCCGTATCATATCCCTGGTTATATTATCTACAACTCTTACTGCACCAATCCGAACTGGTAGGATAAATTTCATCTTTCCAGAGGAAAACTTCTTATCTCTCATCAAGGCCCGCCAGAAACGCCTTTTCTGCGAAGCATCCATCTTTATGTCAGAAGGCAGGGAAAACTTATCAAGCAACCGCAGAAGGCGCACAAGGGTGGTATGGCGGCATATCCCAAGTCTACATGCTATCTCAGTTGCCTTTACCATACCTATAGCCACAGCGATTCCATGAGATATCCTATTATCTGTAGCAACCTCGATCGCATGTCCTATCGTATGACCAAAGTTGAGGATGTATCTAAGCCCCCTGCTTTCTTTCTCGTCTCGACTCACCACTCTTGCCTTTATCGCTGCACACTCTCCAACAAAGGATGGCCAATCTATTTGATCCATATCAGCAACCTCTTCCAGCATAGAAAACAAAGCTGGAGAACGGATAACACCATATTTTATCCCCTCTGCAAGTCCTTCCTTTAGGTTTTCCTCCTTTAGAGTAGATAGAAACCTCATATCCAGAACAACACAGTCCGGCTGATGATAAACGCCAATAAGGTTCTTGCCTGCCTGAAGATTTATTGCAGTCTTGCCCCCTATTGAGGAGTCTATCTGGGCAAGGAGTGTTGTCGGTACCTGAATTATAGGAATACCCCTGCGATAGGTACCAGCCGCAAAACCTGCAAGGTCACCAACCACTCCCCCACCGATTGCAATCACCGCAAGCGAACTTTTTCTTTCATCGTAATGTGCCAAAGAATTAACCAGCTTGTCATAAGTCTCAAGCGATTTGGCCTTTTCTGAATCAGGGACAAATACAATCTCCGCCCCTATAAGAGAGGAAAGCCTATCAATCTTTGACCGCCAGAGCCTAAATATAGTCCTATTTGTAACAATAACCGCCACTCTGGGGAACAGATTTTCCTTGTAAAAATCGATTATTGTCTTCGCAAAATCACTACTAAGGATTATGGGATAGGTTTTCTCTGAGGTCTTTACATAAATATTATTATTTTCCCTATAGACCATAATACCTAATCAAGGAAATCAAAAAACACAACCCCACTTCTAATCTTAGGATAAAAATAGGTAGACTTCTGAGGCATCCTCTCGCCTTTCAGGGCGATTTCGTATATCTGTTCTACCGAAATGGGGGGCAGAACTATCCCAAGCTGATCCTCCTCAACCGAGAGGATCTCATCAAGGGATTTCTCATAGACTATACTACCCTCCTCTTGATTCACCCCAAGCAAAGGCAATAGGATATAATGTAGGACGACGACATTCAGCCTCTTATAGTCATCCGACACACCTGCCAGCTCCCCCAACACCTCTACTGGATCAATATCCTTCCTTAAAGAAAGGCGAAAACTATCAGACCGGGTCACCAATCCAAACGTATAATCACCAAATTCACCTCGAGAGATCCGCCTCAAATCCTCGCGTGAGGCCACCAATGTATCGAAAAACCTGTCCACAGCCTCCAGTAGTTTGTCCTCTCCTTGAAATTTCCAATCTACTATACGCCTGTATATGGGCAGGACAGTTAGATTATCCGACCTCATCGGGGCAAAAAATACCATTATATAGTTATACCATGCCGCCTCGTCATAATCAGGTCGAGCCCTCATATAATCCCTATAACTAAGGGCAACCTCAAACCTGTGATGGCCATCAGCTATCAAGGCCTTTTTGGCAAAGACCAACTGCCGCAAATGAGAAATCCATCCCTCATCACTGACAGCACCACAATGATGTTTACTGATCTCATCCCTTATATATACTTGCCATTCCTCCGGGGTCAGATTCCACCCTGATTTGATATGATTAAGAAGCCCGCCATCCTCATCTGGTAATAAGAAAAAAACAGGTTCCAGAATCGCTGAAACCTGGGCCAATAAATCGAACCTATCCTCTTTGGGGCCCCTATGGGTATTTTCATGAGGCAGGACTACTCCTTCCTCTTCTGGCAATCTCAATAGGGCAATAAATCCATATCTCTGCCTTTCTTGGTCCCCCACCTTGTAGGTCTGACGATATAGATAGACAGAATCCTGTTCATCTCTAACAAATATCCCATCCCTTTTCCACTCATCTATAAGAAATCTAACTCCTGAATAGTCACGCTGCTCGCTCTTGATACTCTCATCAAGAGATTTACTCAATACCATGCGAACATAATTATAATCAGATACGGAAAGTAATTCCTCTCGTTCTTTATCGTCTATAACATCATAAGGCGGACATGTAAGGTTAGATAGGTCCTTACCAAATCTATCTAAATTATAATGCAAGGCCCTAAAGGATCTTATTTCTAATCCCATCCATCCACTCCTTCTCAAAGATAATCGCAAACATCCATATCCCCAGAAAAACACCAACGGCATCTGCCATTACATCCATCAAAGATGGCATGCGCATAGGAACCGCATACTGATATATCTCAGTTATTATCCCAACAGCTATCCCAAACCACAGCACCGGATAGGGATAAAACCCTTCATAACGTAAGAAAACAGCCCAGGAAATCAAAAAACCAAGTAGAACAAATTCCAGGACATGCAAGATATAGTCTGTACCTGAAGGGATATAGAACCTATCACCAGGGATAGAGGCCCCGATGAATATCAATATAATATATAGTATAGTTAATATAAGAGGGAGTCTCTTCAAGAATTACTCTCCTTATCACTTTTTCCTGTTTCACCAGAATATTTCTTC
>WGAY01000007.1 GCA_015494585.1 Candidatus Omnitrophota bacterium
AGCTATTCCTGGAGACCGATACAGGGAAAATATCCATAGAACCTACTCTTACTACCTTTATCAATACCTCTGGAATTGTATGATCTTAAAACCAAAGTATACAGTAACAAAAAAGCCGCGAGGACTTGCCTGCGGCTTTGCTAAGTGAAATAATATTAATTCTATCATAAAAAACTAACTTATCTTCCTCCTTCTTATCCCTATCCCTAATAAACCAAAGCCAAAGAGAATAACCGATGCTGGCTCAGGAACAACGGTGTTATTCGGGCCACTCGGCGACCTCGCCAGCCAGTTGGCTATGTTCGTGGCGAACTGGCCGTTGTCATAATAATTCCAAAAATAATCAGAAACAATATTGATATCCAATAGTGTTAGAACATTTAGATCGTTTCCCCACAGAGTAGCCACGTTTTTATCAAAAAGAGGGGTCCCTCCATTAGCAATCCCACTCATGGGGAAATAAACTTTATTCACATTATTAGTTAGATAATGACTAAAACTCTTATTAGAACTAACTGTGACTTCATTTCCACTGTAACTTCCACCAACCACCCCTAAAATACTGTTATTCCATAGGGGCCAATTGTTATTCTCCCCAAATAGAACTACATGCTTACCCGTTGCGATAAATTCCTGTAAATTCTGCACCTCTACAGAGGAAAGCACATCGGAAAATCCTCTGATCTCCAACATAACAGCATCATATGACAACAAAGAACCAGAAAAATCATTTAAGAGTACGACATTACTAGCTCCTATAGCATTGTCTATGGCACTTGTCATATTGTGCCAATAATTTCTTCCGTAACCATATTCTATAAATCTAGTCTTAGAAATAGCCAGGGTAAAGGCATAAATAGGTGAAATTGAAAAAGAGGAAACGAATATAAAGAATAGAATACCTAACCATAACCTCTTCATCATAAGACCTCCTCTATTAAAATTTTGTTAAAAACAATTAAATATTTCTATGCAAATATTATTCCATAAAGCGAAAATTTTTTGAGATGTATCTTGCTATATCACAAATAGTTACGAATCGAAAATGACATATGCCAGAAAGCTCAAAAACAGGCCAATCTAGATGTGTAAAAAAATTATACAAAAAAGAAGATTTTTTAACAGTGGGCTCAATCCTCTTTATACAAATGCACGTCTGTTTGCGGGAATGGGATAGTTATCCCAGCCTCTTCCAATGCTATTTTACCCTTCTCCAAGGTATCAAAGTATACACCCCAGTAGTCCTCGGGTTTAACCCACGGACGGCATACCAGGTTCACGCTACTGTCAGCCAGCTCTCCAACCGCAATGGTAGGCTCCGGTTCCTTTAGCACACGGGAATCATTATCAAGGACTTTCTTTAATGCCTCTTTGGCTGTCTTTATATTATCGCTGTAAGAGATACCGAATACCAGATCCACTCGCCGCCTGTCAACAGCGGATAGGTTTTCTATGTTTTCCGCTGTTATCTTGGAATTAGGCAGAATAACCTTGCGATTGTCAAGCGTATAAAGGGTGGTATTAAATACATCCACATTTTTAACAACACCGGTTACACCCGCTATATGGACTGTATCGCCAATGTTAAACGGTTTAAAGATTATCAGCACAACACCAGCGGCAAAGTTTGCAAGCGATCCCTGAAGCGCAAGGCCAACTGCCAGGCCTGCTGCGCCAAGTATCGCAACCAGAGAGGTGGTCTCCACACCTAATTTGTTTATTGCCGCAATAACTACCAGAACAAGCAAACCAGCATGGGTCAGGTTTTCAAGAAATCGCGTGAGGATGGCATCCACCTTCGCCTTCTCCAATGCCTTGCCTAAGAGCTGGGAAATCAATTTTGCCAGATACCTTCCTACGACAAAGATAATAATTGCAAATAGAACCCGCATGCCGTAAAGCGCAACATATGGGCCTAATTTTTCTATGATGTTGTTCATTTCTTCTCCTTTTGTTTTTTCAATTCATCCAATACTTCATCAATATGGCCGTCTACCCTAACCTTTTTCCATTCCTTTACTATCTCTCCTTTTGGATTTATCAAAAATGTAGAACGAATCGTTCCCCAGTGTTCTTTTCCATATAATCTCTTTTTGCCCCAGGCGCCATAGGCCCCTATGACCTTGTGGTCTTCATCGCTTAACAACAAAATAGAAAGGCCGTGCTTCTCTATAAACCTGCGGTGGCTATCAGGCGAGTCTTTGCTTATGCCAATGACAACCGCACCATTTCTTTCAAAGTCTTTCTTCCTCGCGCTAAACCCAACTGCCTCTTTTGTGCAACCGCTGGTGTTATCCCTTGGATAGAAATATAGAACCACCCACCTTCCTTTAAAATCCTTAAGGCAATGGTTTTTGCCTTCAAAATCTGGCAGATAAAAGTCAGGCGCTTTTCTGGACATGATACATTCCTCCAATAAACCCAAATCATGCATCAGAATTTCGACATCTTTCATCGTTCTGCCAATTAACAGCTCTTTTCCACCTCTAAAATAAACTCAAATCTCAAAGCTAAAAACTAAAATCCACATCTAAAAGCCCTAAAACTTTTTTCTCTCCCTATCATTTCTTATTGTCAATAATATGCGCGTATATCTGCCTTATTCCGCTGGCTCTCTCCCTAAATTAGCATCCTAATAGGCTGCCCCCAAAATTTAGCTTTAAGTTTTGCGTTGTGGCTTTGCGTTTTGAGTTCTTAGTTTTTAGTTTAACCATTTTGGTTATCCTAACATTCCCTGTTCCTCATTATCCCACAACAACTTCTATAACTTAACCTAAATCTATTGCATAATCCTCAATAAAGATTAATCCATCTCTTCCTTCAATTCACCGGAAAGCCAGGAGAGATAATCCTCATTTCCCTCAAACAATTCAAATGAGATTATGCACGGCACGGTATAGGGGTGCAATTCCCTTACCTGATTTTCAATCTCCTCTAACCTATCTTTCCGTGTTTTGCAAAAGAGGACCACTTCTTTATCTTTCTCTATCTTGCCTTCCCACCAATACATAGATGTTATGCCCTCGTATACATTTGCGCAGGCAATCAGGCGTTTTTTAAGAAGCTCTTCAGCAATCCTTTCGGCAATGGCCTTATCCGGGGCAGTAATATACGCGATACAATATTTATCGGCAGGAATCATATCTCTAATCCGGCAATCTCTGTATCACATCGTCCACAAAGCTATCCAGAGCATCTAAATCCCGTTCCTTTGGATATCCTTTTATCATTACTGGCTCTAAAAACTCGGCCTTTATATTGGCGAGCAATTCCTTTATCTGGGCATTTCCCCTGCCTCCCCATCCATAGGAAAACACCGCGCCTATGCACTTTACCTTTGGCCGAAGGGCATTCGCCAGATATGCGGCATAGACGACACCTGGATGTGCGCCTGCAAGGACATAAGGCGAGGCAAAGACAAGCGCACCAGCGTCAACCAATTCCATTGCAAGCTCACCTGTATCTGCCACTGTAAGGTTCATGGGCATAACAAATACCCCACTCTCTGCAAATTTATCCACAAGATAATCCACTATTGCCTGCGTGCTACCGTGCATAGATACATAGCCAATTACGACCTTCTTCTCCACCCTATCGGAGATCCAATCCTTATAGGCCTCAATTATCCACTCAGGTTTGTCGTAAACCGGGCCATGGCTTGGCGCAATAAACTGAATATCATACCCGGCCAATTTCTCTATATTCTTCCTTATCTGCAGTCTGAATGGCATCATAATCTCTGCATAGTAGCGCTTTGCATCCTGCAGGACCTTACACTTATCGCCAACGCATATGCAACTGCTTGCCCTATGCGAACCAAAGAAATCGCAGGAAAACAGGATCCTATCTTCCACAAGATATGTAGACATCGTCTCTGGCCAGTGCACCCAGGGTGTGTATATAAACCTTAATGTCTTATCTCCCAGAGAAAGCTCTTCCCCATCTGCAACCTCTATAAACCGCTCATCCGGAACCAGGAGCAACTCCTTTAAGAATTCCTTACACTTCGGATTGGTGACAACCTTAGACTCAGGGAAAAGCTCAAGTATTGCAGGGATAGCTCCGGAGTGGTCCTGCTCAGCGTGGTTTGAGACGACATAATCTATCCGATCTATCCCAAGATGGCGCAAGTTCCTCAATAAGGCATCTTCCTTAGAAGGGTCCACAGTATCTATCAAGGCAATTCTCTCTCTGCCCTTTATTATATAGGCATTATAACTCGTCCCGTCAGGCAATGGAATAAGCTCATCAAACAATTGCCTATCCCAGTCAATCGCGCCAACAGAAAACACAGAATCGGTTATCTTAGAGACTGCCATTATGCCTCCTCAAACTGCTCCTTCCCAACGCCGCATACCGGACAGGTCCAGTCATCAGGCAGAGACTCAAACGGAGTTCCCGGCTCTATCCCGTTGTCGGGATCACCAATAGATGGGTCATATACATAACCGCAGACACTGCACCTGTACTTTTTCATATCCGATCCCTCCTCTTTTACCTTTTCCTTCTTAACATAGGTCGGCGCTGTCTTGGGAGAAAGGCCCTTCTTGACTTGATGGTAATAGGCATAAGTCATAGGCTCTCCCTTTGAAATAGACTGCGCATCAATCACTTCTCCAATAAAGAGCATATGCGTGCCACAGTCAATGGCCTCTCTCACCTTAACTGAAAACCACGCCAGGGCATTTTCTATAATATACGGCATCCCATTCAAAGACAAATCAAATTTTATGCCTTTAAACTTATCAATATCCCTGCCGCTCTTAAACCCAAACCTGCCGATGAACTGCATAGGCGTATCCTTTGAAAGCACGCTAACCGTAAAGTAGCCGCTTTCCTTTATATACTCGCAGGTCAGGTTCTGTTTATTGATGCTCACCGCCAGAGTAGCAGGCTCTGCGGTCAGCTGAAACACCGTATTGGCAATCTGGCCATTGAGCCTGCCTTCAAGCGCAGAGCTCACCACATACATCCCATAGGACAATTTGAAAAACGCAGTTATATCCATTAATAACACCTCACGCCTTGCCTTTCAGCCAAGTATCTCCTTTATATCCTCATCTGCGCTTGAGATGAGCTTCAGGTTGTAGTTCTCAACCAGGTGCTTCAATATCGTCTCATCCACCCATGCCGGTTTCACTGGGCCAAGGTATATGTTTTTCAGATTCAGAGACAGAAGCGTCCAGAGTATAGCCACTGCCTTCTGCTCCATCCACGAGACGATTAACTTCAGCGGCAGGGAGTTGGCATCTGTCTTAAACAGATCCGCCATGGCAACAACGATCTCAATCGCATCTATCGCATCATTGCACTGCCCCAGGTCTATAAGCCTTGGTATGCCCTCTATATCGCCAAGGTCCATATCATTGAATCTGAACTTTCCGCAGGCAAGGGTCAGGATTATAGTCTCTTTGGGCAGTTTTTCCACGAACTCCCGATAATACTGCGCTGTCTTAAACGGCGTATCGCATCCACCAACTAAGAAGAAGTACTTTATCTTGCCCGCCTCAACCAATTCCTTTATCTTGTCAGCCAGAGGAATAACTGCCCCGGCAGAGAAACCAGTAACAACATACCTTTCCTCTTCCTCCTCCAGATCTGGCAGGCTCAAGGCCTTCTCTATAACGGCAGTATAATCATAACCATCTATGTGCGGCACAT
>WGAY01000008.1 GCA_015494585.1 Candidatus Omnitrophota bacterium
CTATCTATTTAAGGCCTTCTTAAATGCCTTTGTGAGCGCGGGGACTATCTCAAACAGGTCACCAACGATACCGTAGTGTGCAACCGAGAAGATCGGCGCATTCGGATCACTGTTGATTGCGATAATGCAATTAGACGACTGCATTCCTACAAGATGCTGTATCTGGCCTGAGATGCCTATTGCAAAGTATATCTTCGGACAAACTGTCTTTCCTGTCTGGCCTACCTGATGCGAATATGGTATCCATCCGGCATCAACAGCGGCGCGCGATGCGCCAACCGCACCGCCTAAGACCTCTGCGAGCTCTTCAAGGAGCTTAAAGTTCTCAGGAGAACGCAGGCCCCTTCCGCCTGAGACAATAATATCTGCCTCTGCAAGGTTGACTGTTGATGTCATATCCTTGACGACCTCAAGCACCTTTGTCCTTACGTCCTTGTCCTCATCGACCAGAGACTCTCGTATAATCTCGCCTTTGCGTTTTTTATCCGCCTCTGCCTCAGGGAATACCTTGTGCCTGACGGTAGCCATCTGCGGCCTGTGTCTGGGAGTAATTATCGTGGCCATAATATTTCCGCCGAATGCAGGCCTTGTCTGAAGCAGGTTTCTCGTCTCAAGGTCAACATCAAGGCCCGTGCAGTCTGCAGTAAGACCTGCCTGAATACTAACCGCAACCCGCGAGACAAGGGCACGGCCGATCGCAGTTGCCCCGGATAAGATTATCTCTGGCTTGTGTTTTTTTATCAGACGGGTAAGGACTGCGGCGTATTCTTCATCAACAAAGTATCTTAAAGACGAATCCTCAACCAAATATACCTTATCCGCGCCTCTGTAAATCAGCTCCTGAGCCTCTTTCTCAACCGCCTCGCCAAGCAAAACCGCACCAACGTATGTGCCAAGTTTGTCAGCCAATTCTCTTGCCTTACCCAACAGCTCAAAGACAACCGGCTGGACCTTATTTTCCTTCTGCTCAGCAAATACCCACACACCCCGCCAGTCAGAAAACTCCCACTTGGGCTCTTCTTCCTCTCTCTTTATCTCCATAGCATCAAAGCGGCAGACCTCAACACATGCCCCGCACAGAGTGCAAATTGCAGGGTCAACCACTGCCTTTTTCTCATCATCTATGTGTAATGCCCCAAACGGACATACTTGAACACATGCCCTACAGCCAACACACTTGTCACGGTAGATTATAAGCATCTGCCATAACTCCTTTTATTTAAGCAAATCTAACACCTTACTCACCAGCTCTTCGGCTATCTGTTCTGGTGCTTCACCAGTTATCATCACATGCTCACCAGTCCTCTTCGGGGTAAATACCTTTACCACCTGCGTAGGCGATCCCTTAAGCCCAAGTTTCTCAGGGTCAGCGTCAAGGTCATTGCTCGTCCACTTGGTAATCTCTGCCTTTTTTGCCTTCATCTTACCCCGCAAAGACGGCATACGCGGATCGTTTATCTCCTTTACCACCGTAAACAGACACGGCAGTTGTATCTCAACCACATCATAGCCCTCCTCTGTCATCCTCTCAACAACCGCCTTTTCATTATTTATAGAGACTATCTTTTTCACATAAGTAACCTGAGGTATATCAAGGTGTGTGGCAATACCAGGCCCAACCTGAGCTGTATCACCGTCAGATGCCTGCTTGCCGCAGAGGATAACGTCATAGTTTGCTATCTTATCTATTGCGCAGGCAAGGGTATAGCTGGTTGCATATGTATCACTACCAGCAAATGCCCTGTCACTAATCAAAATGGCATCGTCAACACCCATTGCTATTGCCTCGCGCAACGCAGTTTCTGCCTGAGGAGGGCCCATCGTTATTACCGTAACCTTACCGCCATGCGCCTCTTTTAACCTTATGCCTTCCTCTATTGCATACATATCAAAGGGATTTATTATTGACTTAACGCCTTCTCTTATCAGGGTATTGGTCTCAGGATTTATCTTTACGTCCGCCGTATCAGGGACCTGTTTTATACAGACAATTATCTCCATTACTTCAATGCCTCCTTGATAAGGTGCTGGGCAATGACATTTCTCTGTACTTGGTTTGTGCCTTCGTATATCTGGGTAATCTTTGCATCGCGCATAAACTTCTCAACCGGATATTCCTTCATATAACCATACCCGCCCAATAGCTGGACAGCGTTTGTGGTTACCTCCATTGCAACATCAGAGGCAAACATCTTTGCCATTGCTGATTCTTTCGCGATATTGGTTATGCCGGAATCTGCCATCCTTGCGGTGCTATAAATAAGAGCGCGTGCGGCCTCGATCTTGGTGGCCATATCTGCCAGCATCCACTGTATACCCTGAAAAGAGGAAATCGGCCTGCCGAATTGCTCACGCTTGCGCACATAATCCAAAGCAACATCAAATGCTCCCTGGGCAATGCCAAGCGCCTGAGCAGCAACACCTGGCCTTGACATATCAAAGGTCTTTAAGGTGATAATAAAGCCCATCCCTTCTCTTCCGAGCAGATTTTCCTTTGGCACCTTACAATCATTGAATATAAGCTCCCTTGTTGCCGATGCGCGGATACCCATCTTGTCTTCTTTTTTTCCAAACTCAAATCCAGGGGTCCCTTTTTCTATAATAAATGCAGATGCGCCTCTTGCGCCTTTTGCCTTATTCGTCATCGCTATGACCACATATATATCTGCCTCACCACCGTTAGTAATAAAATGTTTGGTCCCGTTTAAGACATAGTAATCACCCTCTTTGCGGGCAGTGGTCTGGATAACGCTTATGTCACTGCCTGCCGCTGGCTCTGTTACTGCAAATGCAGCCAATGTGCCATCAGCAATCCTTGGTAGATACTTTTTCTTCTGTTCCTCGTTTCCGTAGAGTATAACAGGAAATATCCCAAGTGCAGTTGCGGCATAGGTAACAGCAACGCCGCCGCATCCCCTTGCAAGTTGTTCAGTAACAAGGCAGAGTTCAAGCATACCCTTGCCATTCTCAACCAATCCGCCATATTCTTCCGGAACAAAGAGCCTGAAGAAATCAGACTGGGCAAGGACATTCATTATCTCCCTAGGAAATTCATTCTTTTCGTCAAGTTCTGCAGCAACAGGTATAACCTTCTCCTGCGTTATCTCCCATGCAAGGTCCCTTATCTCCTTCTGAAAATCTGTCAATAGATAATCCATCAGATCCTCCTTTTTATTCCTTATATTTCTTAATAACTATAGTAGTATTATGGCCACCAAACCCAAGAGAATTTGACATCGCCACATCTACCTTCATCTCGCGCATAGTATTGGGCACATAATCAAGATCACATTCTGGATCTGGATTTTCGTAATTAATAGTTGGATGGACCTTATCCTCATAAACACTTAATGTCGTGGCAACAAACTCTATTGCCCCTGCCGCGCCTAACAGGTGGCCGGTCATTGATTTTGTAGAGCTAATGGCCACATTTTTAGAGTGATCACCAAGAACCTTTTTTATTGCCATTGTCTCTAATTTATCGTTTAGTTTAGTAGATGTTCCGTGGGCATTTATATAATCAACATCCTCTGGTTTAAGGCCGGCATCCTTTATAGCAAGCGCCATTGCCCTTGCCCCGCCGTCACCTTCTGGGTCGGGCGCGGTTATGTGATACGCATCGCCAGTCATGGAATAGCCCACTACTTCACCGTATATTCTAGCACCCCTTCTTTTGGCGTGTTCCAGCTCTTCCAATACAACTATGCCCGAACCTTCGCCCATGACAAATCCATTGCGCGTAGCATCAAATGGCCGCGATGCCTTCTCTGGCTCGTCATTATAAGTAGATAAGGCCTTTAACGCGCAGAATCCTGCTATTCCCATAGGTGTAATAGCCGCCTCACTACCACCCGCAAACATCATATCCGCATACCCTAACTGGATCTGGCGAAAGGCATCTCCAATGGCATGGGTTCCGGTGGCACAGGCAGTTGATACGCAAGAGTTTGGACCTTTTAATCCTAGATAGATAGATACATGTCCTGCCGCAAGATTGACGATCATCATAGGAATGGTAAACGGCGAAACCCTTCCCGGTCCCTTGTCCATAAGGACACGATATTCCCTCTCTAACGTATGAAGACCGCCAATCCCTGAACCAATAATAACCCCATAACGATTGGCCTCTTCTCCCTTCAGAGGGACATCAAGACCAGCATCTTCAGCTGCCTGCATAGCTGCATAGATAGCAAATTGGATAAACCTATCTACCCTGCGAAGTTCTTTTTTGGGGATATACTGCGATGCGTTGAAATCTGTTATCTCACCTGCGACCTGAGAATCAAAGTTAGTAGGATCAAACGAAGCGATTTTCTTTGTTCCACTCTTTCCTGAAAGAAGGGCCTGCCAGAATTGTTCTTTACCAATTCCAACAGGCGAGACAACTCCTATTCCAGTGATAACAACCCTTCTTTTCATAAGGCTATCCTATGCAGACAATGTAAGGCAGGAAATAAGGTCTATCAGTTGTTGCCTAATTTATCTTCTATATACTTAATGGCATCGCCAACAGTGGCTATCTTTTCTGCCTCTTCGTCTGGTATCTCCATACCGAACTCATCTTCCAGGGCCATAACTAATTCTACTGTATCTAGAGAATCCGCACCGAGATCGTTCACAAAAGAAGACTCTGGTTTTATTTCCTCTTCCTTGACACCTAACTGCTCTGCCACAATCTTCTTTACCTTTTCTGCGACTTCTGACATCTTTTGCCTCCTTGTTTTTAAATCATTCCCCCATCTACGAGAAGTGTCTGCCCAGTTATATAATCAGCCAGCGAGCTTGTCAAGAATAAACATGCGTTTGCCACATCCTGAGGCTGGCCGAGTTTCCTCATAGGAATGGTATCCATCAATCTCTTTTTGACATCTTCAGAAAGAACCTCGGTCATCTTTGTTTGGATAAAACCAGGGGCAACCGCATTTACGTTTATTCCGCGTGTGGCAAGCTCCTTTGCAACTGTCTTTGTAAATGCTATCACGCCACCCTTAGACGCAGAATAATTTGCCTGGCCGACATTACCCATCACTCCAACCACAGATGCAATATTGACAATCTTGCCACTACGTTGTTTCATCATCAATTTGGCTACGGCACGGGTCATCAAAAAGACACCTTTGAGATTGACCCCCAATACTGCGTCCCAATCTTCCTCTTTCATTCTTATCAAAAGACCATCACGAGTAATTCCCGCGTTGTTAATTAATATATCAACTCTGCCCCATTTGTCAACGACTTTATCCACCATAACATCAACGTCATTGGCCACTGTAACATTTGCAATTGCATACATCCCCTCGCCACCAGCCTTCTCTATATCCAAAACAGTTTCCTTTAAGGCATCCTCATTCAGGTCGCATATTGCCACCTTTGCACCGTATTGTGCAAACGCAAGGGCTATCTGTCTGCCAATCCCCCTTGCCCCACCTGTTACAATTACCACCTTACCCTTGAAATCATCTGAAAATTCATACCCCATAGAACCCTCCTCTCCATTCTCTTTTCATCATTGAGATTTGCAAGACCTTCTATCTTTCTACGGCCTTTATTAAAGGTTAATTATTAACCAAACTTTCTAACTGGGCAAGAAAAATTTTAGAGATTAAGAGAAATCATATTTCAGAATTTCTATGATATAATGAAGTTTATTACAAACTAAAGATTCACCAAATGGATAGATTAATTTAAAACAAATATGTCTAACGTATCGATAATAATCGTAAATTTCAATCACAGCACAGAGACTATAGAGTGCGTCCAGTCCCTCCAAGAAAGCACATATCAAGATTTTGACATTATAATCATCGACAATGCCTCTTCAGAGGAAGACTACCGAAATCTCTGCCAGCAGCTATTCACCATCCCAAAAATTACTATTATAAAATCAGATACCAACAATGGATTTGCCGCAGGATGCAATATCGGAATAAGATATGCCCTTGCTAATACCTCCTCCAAATATTTCTGGCTCCTAAACAATGATACGCTAGTGAAGAAAGATACCCTAGAAAACCTAGTTCGGTGTGCAGAGAAAAGTCCTCCTACTACAGGTATAATAGGAAACAAACTCCTTTTCCCTGATAACAAAATACAGGCAATCGGAGGCATATACATACCGTATAAGGCAAAAGGCATACACCTTGGTGCTGGAGAAATAGATCATGGCCAATACGACAAGAATCTAGATTTTATTGAAAGGAAAATTAATTACATCGTAGGGGCATCTATGTTCGTGAAACGCGAGTTTATTGAATCGGTTGGCCTTATGTGCGAAGACTATTTCCTCTTCTTTGAAGAGATAGACTGGGTGTTGCGAGGTAGAAAGAAGGACTGGAGGATAGGCTATTGTCCAGGGGCCGCAATAATCCACAAAGAAAGCGCAACCTTAAAAGATAAGGCCAATCCCACGGAACTGCAAAAAAAGATCTATTATTATAGTATGCGAAACAAACTCCTATTTACAAAAAAATTCTATCCCCAATTCCTTCCTCTTATTTATTTCCGCCTTTTACTGCAGGTAATCAAGGAAAAGGAAAAGAACCCATGGCGAATTCCAATCCTACTAGCCGTTATAAAGGGTAAGGCTATATATTAGGCAGATATAAATTATCGCTTTATCTTCTTTAGCAATACTCTGGCGACAGACTTAAACACAGATAAATAATCTCTAACAGAACTCATATAAGGCATACGTCCAATGGTAGGTAGATTGGAGAGTTTCCCAATTATTTTGATATTATCGGCCTTTATATCCTGATTACAGCCAAAAGCATCGTTGTAGAGCAATCCAATTATGGGTATAGATCTCTGTCTTATCGCCTCAATAGAAAGTAATGTGTGATTTATCGCACCTAATACATTCTTTACCACCAATACCACTGGTAGTTTTAATTGTTCCACTAGGTCTAGAAGTAGCAGGTCCTCTCTCAAGGGTACAAGGGTTCCACCTACGCCTTCGACTATTAGCAGATCCATAAGATCCTTATATTCCTGATAAAGCCTCTTTATCCTGGCACTATCTATGCTAACGCCTGCTAGTTTAGATGCATAATGAGGTGAGGCAGGGTATACAAAGGAATAGGGATTGAGATGTTCAGACCTTATTAGTGGGAAAAAGTCTTTTTCAAGTCTTGCTGCCCTCAAACAAAATTCAACGTCCTCAGAAAAACCAAAGCGATCGCCCGTAGAGACCCACTTCTGTACGCCCGCCTCAAGGCCAATCGCTCTGAATGCCAGCAATAGTCCTGCACAAACAACAGTCTTGCCTACCCCTGTATCTGTACCAAGGACAATAAAGGAATTCCCCATAACGAAAGGTATGCAGGCTAACTAGTTAATAGATCCAAGTATTGTTGTAGTCTGCGGGCTCTGGTAGGATGACGCAATTTCTTGAGGGCCTTTGTCTCTATCTGACGCACCCTCTCACGAGTAACCTTAAATATGGACCCCACCTCCTCAAGAGTACGAGGACAACCGTCGTCAATTCCAAATCTCAATTTCAGTATGTCCCTTTCCCGGTCATTTAGTGTATCCAAGACATCGCGTATCTCTTCCCTCAATATAGAGGCCATTGTTGCATTAGAGGGTGAAGCTGCCATCTTGTCCTCGATAAAGTCGCCAAAAAAGGTATCCCCATCGTCTCCTATTGGGGTCTGCAGGGATATTGGTTCCTGGGCTATCTTGAGGATGCCCTTGACCTTCTCCACTGGCATCTTTAATTTCTGGGCTATATCCTCAGGGGTTGGCTCACAACCCTTCTCCTGCACGAATACCTGGATAATCCTTATTATCTTATTTATGGTCTCAGTCATGTGTACAGGAATACGAATAGTCCTGGCCTGATCTGCAATCGCCCTAGTTATTGCCTGTCTGATCCACCAGGTTGCATAGGTGCTGAACTTATATCCCCTCTTATATTCAAACTTATCTACGGCCTTCATAAGACCAATGTTGCCTTCTTGGATAAGATCGAGAAAGGACATCCCGCGGTTGCTGTATTTCTTGGCAATGCTTATGACTAACCTGAGGTTACCCTCCACCAGCTCCTTCTTCGCTGCATTATACTCGCGTTCGTAGTTTTCTATTTGAAGGAGCAATTTTCTGGCCTCTTTCAATGGTTGGTTTAGTGCCTCTATTATTGCCTTGCGCTTGCCCTTTAATATCTGTATCCTGTTTTTACTTCGTTCTTTGCTTGTCTCCTCTAGCCTCTTTATCTCTTCTCCAAGTCGATCTATCTCCTCAATCATACCTCTGAATTCATTGCTTATCCTGACTATGACCGTACTGATCCAGCCAAACTTCATCATTATATCGAGTATCTTTTCTTTGCTCCTTGCCTTCTTCAACTGAGTAAGCAAACGCTTTATCTTTCGAATTGCCTTGGGTGGATTGTCCTTGACTGTACCCTTTATATAGTCATCCGGATCGAGCTCACCGTTCACTATCCTCTCTGCTAGATCTATTATCCTGCGCCTGGCAATCCCGCAAGAAAGTACTGCCCTATGAAAAAGCTTCTCTTTCTCCTCTATTTTCTTCGCCAGGGCAAGCTCCTCCTCCCTGGTGAGAAGAGAGATCTGGCCCATCTGTTTCAAATATAACCTTACCGGATCGTCGGTTGCCTGAGATCGTTCACCAGAAGATTTTGCCTCTGTAGTGGCAGGTTTTGATTCAGGTATCTTATCCAATATCCGTATATCCTCTGCTCCCAACAGACTCAATATCTCATCTATATCGGACTCATCAACAACAGTGTCCGGAAGCAAGGAATTTATCTCCTCATAGGTAAGATAACCCTTTTTCTTACCTGCCGAAATAAGCTCATCCGCCATATTTTTAGATATCCTAGCCAATCCTATCCCTCCTTTTCTTCAGGAGTGCATCCAGCTCCCTCAAAAGCTCCGAGGTATCCTCACCTTTCTCAGATCTATTCCGTATAATCTCCTTCAACACTTTTATCTTTTTTGCATCCCTCTTATCCAAAAGGACTTTTGAGGAAGTATATATCATTTCCTCGGGATCGGCAACTTCTGAAAACAAAATTTCATTAAACCAGCTCAAAATCTCTGGTTTAATAGCGGCCTTAGCATTCTGCACTCTGGCCTGCAATCTCCCTATATCAAAATCCACATCTAATATGACCTGCCACAATTCCCACAGATCGGTATCCTCAAAATCAGTCGGCACCAATAGATTTTTCACCTCATTTCTGTATTCAGGATAGAGTACTGCTAGCTTTATCAGCTCTGCCTCAGGACCTTTTGGTCTCAAATTCCCTACCACAGATACAACATTTTCTGAAAAGCGGCGCTTATTATCTTTATATATAGAAGCCTTTTTACGGAAACTAGCGAACTCTCGCGCCAACTCATAATCTTTCAATCCAACGAACCTCGCTATCGCAGAGAGATAGCCAGTTTGTATTATACTATTTTCAATATCATTAATCAACTCAAACAACTCTTTGAAAAATAGTGACTTTTGCTTCAAATCAGACATATCGTATTTTTTTGAAATCGTTTCCATAAGGAACTCAAAACCATCGATTTGCTCCAGGGACAGAAAACTATCCCTGCCATACTTGCCAACATACTCATCAGGATCCATCCCCCCTGGCAAAAAGAGCACCTGCACAGACAAGGGAGTCGGCAATAATAACCTTATCGCCCTAACTGCAGCGTTTATCCCTGCCCGATCCGGGTCAAAGACCAAGACCAGTTGCCTGACATAACGAGACAAGAGCCTTATATGACCCTCCCCAAATACAGTACCAAGACAGGCCACCACATTCCCTATCCCGCAACGATTGAGTCCAATCACATCCATATACCCCTCTACAAGGAAAAAATATCCTTTATCCGTATGATGCCTAGCCAGATTCAGACCATATAAGAGATTGGACTTTTTAAATATCCTAGTATCTGGGGTATTGAGGTACTTAGGCTGTTCTTCTCCAAGGCTTCTGCCACCAAAACCAACCACCCTGGACTGATTATCGAATACAGGAAACATAATACGATTCCTGAATCTATCATGGACCCCTCCCTTCTCAGAGGCCAGGACTAGACCTGATTCCAGCAACAACTTATCAGATGCCTTTCTATCCCTTGCCAAGGAACAGAACTCATCCCACTCATTGCGCGCATACCCCAGCTTAAACCTCTTGATAACCTCAATATCTAGACCCCGTGAGCGCAGGTATTCAAGGGCAGCCCTGCCTTGTTTAGAAAATAGATTTTTGTGATAAAAATTTGCAGCAAACGAATTAATCGCATATAAATTCCTCAAAGAAATTCCTTGCCCAGCACCTGTGCTATGTCTTTCTCTCTTAGGAAGGCTCATATTATACTTCCTGGCCAACAGCTCCACTGCCTCAGGGAAGGAGACCTTTTCGTATTCCATTACAAAGCCAAAGACATTGCCCCCTTTCCCGCATCCAAAGCAATGAAATATTTGCTTCTCAGGAGATACAATAAATGAAGGGGTCTTCTCTCTGTGGAACGGACACAATGCCTTATAATTCGCCCCCGCTCTTGTCAAAGGCACATAGGAAGATACTACATCGACTATATCGGCACGGAGCCTTAATTCCTCTATAAACCTATCAGGATAAATCGGCATATCACTCTTTCACACTTTACTTGCATATCTTCCGTACCATAGCAGCCAATATTCCTGCGGGTTCCAGTTCGTGAAACGAATCAACCAGCGGACACATCTGACGCACAGCTGCCTCCCACAATGTAGGACTGACCAGCTGCCTCTTAAGGCCCTCTCTTATCTCCTCTCCGCTCTCGACCCTGCGACCATAGACACTGCTAAAAAAACCAACCGAGGGATCTTTAAAATCAAGGCTATCTATCTCTTTATTCAATTCTTCCTGGGCATCTTTTAATAGAAAACAGTGGAATGCACCACTTACCGGCAGGCGCACCACTCGCCTGGCACCCATTTCTCTTATTCTCTCCTCGGCCTGCTCTATATCCTCTCGTCTGCCAGATATAACTATCTGCCCCGGAGCATTGAAATTGGCTAGGGCAACGTTTGTGTCTTCGGCTATTTTCTGGAGGGTATCTTTATCGAGCCCTATAACCGCAGTCATCGCACCTGGAATGCGCTCACTAGCCTCCTGCATAAGCCTACCCCTTAAATCTACCAATCGAATCACATCCTCAAAATCAAGCACGCCTGCAGATAATAATGCCCCGAACTCTCCCAGGCTCAGGCCCGCTGAAACAAACTTAACATCTGGATTATCCTCTCTATAGGAAAGAAATGAGACATAACTAACCACTGTAATAGCAGCCTGACAGAACTTGGTCTGGTCAAGCACATCCTGTGGGCCATTGAAACATAGATCCGCAACATCCCAACCAACTATATCCGAGGCCCTTTGATAATAATCCCTTACCCAGCCTCTTTCTCCGTATAGTTCCCTTCCCATCCCAACCTTCTGCGCACCCTGTCCTGGAAAGAGTAAACCGACCATATTATCACCTCCATAAATTACAAAAGGTCCCACAACTCAGATGGACTATCTATCTTTTCTATACCTGGTATATCCCAGGTCTTTATTCCAATTACCCTTCGCGCCTCCGACAGGGCAAAGCCTATCTCAGAGAGAGTGCCATAGCTACCAGGCAAGGCAATGACAACATCTCCACTATAAGCCACTATCGCATTGCGTGCATAGCCTATACCTGTCGGAATAGCAATATCTACATAAGGATTGGCAAAGCCCTTCTCTTTCTGGGGAAGTATACCTATAGTAAGACCGCCTTTTGCCTTGGCACCCTTACAAGCGGCTTCCATTACCCCACCCAGGCCACCGCACAAAAGCACATATCCCTTTGAGGCAACTATCCCTCCAACCTCAAATGCAAGCCCAAGTGCATACTCATCAGGGGAACTGCCACCGATAACAGATGCAATACGGTACACAGACCTACTTGTAGACATCAGTATTTCATCTTGGAAAGGTTATCTAAGAAGTCCTTATTGCTATTGGTCTTTCTGAGCCTGCCTATCAACAGCTCCATAGCCTCGGCCGCAGGCAAATCGTTTAGGACCTTGCGCAGTATCCATATCTTCTGCAACTGATCTTGAGGCACAAGCAGCTCTTCCCTTCTGGTATTAGAGCGTCTTATATCAATAGCTGGATATATTCTTCTCTGGAATAGATTCCTATCCAGTTGTAATTCCATATTTCCAGTGCCCTTAAACTCCTCAAATATGACCTCATCCATCTTGCTACCCGTATCGATAAGCGCTGTAGCAATTATTGTAAGGCTACCCCCTTCCTCTATGGCCCTTGCCGCGCCGAAAAATCTTTTTGGCTTATGTAGGGCATTTGCATCTACACCACCAGAGAGTATCTTCCCACTGTGGGGCACCACTGTATTATAGGCGCGCGCAAGCCTGGTAATGCTGTCCAGGAGTATGACCACATCCTTCTTCTGTTCTACCAGCCGCTTTGCCTTCTCAAGGACCATCTCAGCCACCTGCACATGGCGCTCTGCAGGCTCATCAAACGTAGAGCTTATCACCTCTCCCCTGACCATCCTCTGCATCTCGGTTACCTCTTCAGGACGCTCGTCTATGAGCAGCACTATCATATATACCTCCGGCTGATTCTTCATAATGCTGTTTGCTATCTTCTGCATAATCACCGTCTTACCACTATAAGGTGGGGCAACTATCAATCCCCTCTGCCCTTTTCCTATTGGGGTCAACAGGTCTATCACCCTGGTCTCTATCTCTCCTGGCCCAGATTCAAGGGTAAATCTTTCCTGAGGATATAGAGGAGTCAGGTTATCAAATAGAGTTCGATCTTTTATCTTTTCAGGATTATCAAAGTTTACCGCCTCAACCTTTAACAGGGCAAAGTATTTTTCACCTGGTTTTGGAGGACGGATCTGGCCGCTAACAGTATCGCCGGTCCTCAAATCGAATCTCCTTATCTGAGATGGCGAGACATATATATCATCTGGTGAAGGCAGATAATTATACTTAGGAGACCTCAAAAAGCCAAAACCATCCGGTAGCACCTCAAGAACTCCTTCGCCAAACATAAGTCCATCTTTCTGGGCCTGATGTTCCAGGATCTTGAAGATGAGCTCCTGTTTCTTCAATCCAGAGACACCAGATATCCCCATATCCTTAGCAATCCCCATCAATTCTTGGACCTTTTTAGATTTCAAAGTATCTATATCAAGTCTCGATGGATCATTCCAGGGACGGGAATGATTATTATTGTTATTCTGCTTCCCGTTGGTTAGCTCTGTTTTTCGCGCACGTGTCTTTGCACTCTTTTCCATATCTCCTCCACTTGTTTGGTTAGTTCGTCTAATCCTCCATTATTCTCCACAATAAAATCAGCCTCTTTTTTGTCATCACTCCAGAATAAGCTATCCCTTCTCATAAAATCATCTTTGGAAAATCCGCGATTTTGGCCACGTTTTAATCTGACATCAAAATCTGCCTTCACCAAGACAACCGCATCAACATACTTCTGCCATCCCGCCTCAAATAGTAGAGGTACCTCCCAGATTGTCACGTTCGAATCAGGGGTAGCAGATCTTAATCGAGAAAGTACTAATGGATACAGATAGGCACAGTAACTATCCAGCTTTTTCCTATCTGTAAATATAATATCTGAAATAACTTTTTTGAAGTCATTTTCAGAGAATACATCTCGCTCAAGTATTGGCGCCAATCCATTCCGCACGTCTTTCTCTCGCAGGAGGTCTGCAACAATTTTGTCTGCATCTAACACCACTGCACCCAGAACTTCAAACGCCCGACTCACCGAGCTCTTTCCAGCACACAAACTGCCCGTAACACCCAGGATAAACATCTACTTTGCCTCAAGCCAATTCCTACCCCATGAGACATCTACGACCAATGGAACCGAAAAATCACCAACTGACTCCATCTCCCTTCTCACTATAACCTTCAATGTCTCAAGTTCATCTTCTGGACAGTCGAATAACAACTCGTCGTGTATCTGAAGCACCATCTTCGCCTTCAATCCAGTCATAGCCTTATCTATCCTTATCATAGCAAGCTTTATAATATCCGCAGCCGTACCTTGTATCACGGTGTTGACAGCTGCCCTCAGACCAAATTCCCGGATATGCTTCACCCGGCTATTTATTTCCGGAATATGCCGAATATGGCCAAAGTAGGTCTTTACGTAACCGTCTATCTTGGCCCTGGATATTGTAGCATCTATAAACTCTCTGACCGCGGGATAAATTTCGAAATATTGCCTTATAAATTTGGTTGCCGAATCAAAATCTATCCCCAGGTCATCGGCCAATCCACGAGAGGTTATCCCATAAATAATCCCAAAATTCACTCGCTTTGCAATATCCCTCTCTCTTGCAGATATCTCAGAGACAGGTTTCCCAAAGAGCCTCGAGGCAGTAAGTATGTGTATGTCACTGCCTCGCCAGAATGATTCCAGAAGATTTTTATCCTGGCTTAGGTGTGCCAGAACACGCAATTCTATCTGAGAATAATCCGCACTTACGATATACCCGCTATAACGGGAGATAAAGGCCTCTCTAATCCTTTTCCCCCATTTACTGCGGATAGGTACTGTCTGCAGATTTGGCTTAACAGCGGTAATTCTGCCTGTGCGCGTATTTACAAGGGAGAACTCTGCATAAATTTTACCATCCTCTTTTATGCCTGACAAGAGTGGAATTATATACCCCGTATAAATCTTATTTAGTTCTCGATAATCCAGTATATATTTAACCACATTATGCATAGGGAGTAATTTCTTTAAGACTGCCTCATTTGTTGAGGGATGATTTTTCCCCTTCTTGAGAACTGGCAGACCCAATTTTTCGTAAAGCAAAAATGCAAGCTGTTTCGGAGAATTTAGATTTATCCTCTCTCCAACAATATCCGCTATGCTGTTTTCTAGAGATTCTATCTCATCCATAACCTCATCGCTCAATCGGAGGAGAGACTCCTTATCAAGCCGAAGGCCTGCCGACTCCATTTTTAGAAGCACCCCATATACCTTTGCATCTATATCCCATAACGCAGATTTGATAGAGTCATCCAGACTACAATACACCGAAATCAGGGCCTCCCACTTACTCTTTAATGGTACATCTTTGGGCAGTCGCCTATTGGTTGCAAGTTCTATCATAGCAACCGGCAGGCTATTCTTTACTCGATCGAATTGATGAGTAAGCCGGTCTGCAATCAATTTCCTTTGATTCGAAGAGAGCAGGTCTTTCAACTCGCCATTCAAAACATTATCCACTCGACCATCAGGCCATACCACCGCAGCCCCATCCTTATCAGGTACCACGAATATAAAGTCAACACATTTAGTATCTTTTAGAGGGATTTTGCTGCCAATCGAATTTTCGAGTTCCTTCGTCATTTTATCTGGAAACTGCTTCTTTATTAAGGATTCAAACTCAAGACGCCTGTAAAAACCATACAAACAATCTGCATCTATTTCCCTATCCAGAGAAATCCTATCCAGATCAAGATTAATATCATCCCTTACCTTTATGAGTCTTTTATTTCTCAATAACATCTCTTTTTGGTCCAAAAGCGCCTGTCTTAGTCTATCTTTTTTGATATCATCTATATTCTCAAATATACCTTCCAGGGTTTTATATCTATCCAGAAGAGAGGCAGCGGTCTTCTGTCCCACTCCACTGACTCCTTTTATGTTGTCAGATGTATCTCCAACAAGAGAGAGAAAATCCACCATTTGCTCTGGATAGACACCAAATGTCTTTTTTACTCCTTCTCTGTCCAGGATCTGCATATCACTGCTGGATCTCCTGGACCTACACAAAAACACATTATCCGAAACCAATTGAGAGAGGTCCTTGTCAGAGCTGACGATATAAAATACACTTTCTCCGTCAATCTCTTTAATAGCCGATGCAATCAGATCATCTGCTTCATAGCCCGCAACCTTCAAGCAAACTGCACCAACACACCCCAAAAATTCTTCTACTAAATCAATCTGTGGATAGAAATCATCTGGCATAGCCTGACGTTGGGCCTTGTAATCGGGCAGTATATCTTCTCGAAATGTCTTTTCCTTCGAGTCAAAGCAGGCTATCGCAGCATCTAAAGATAATTGTCTATCCACCGCCCAATACATATTGACAAAACCATAGACAGCATTTACCGCTTCTCCAGTGGATGTAGACATATACGGGAGCGCAAAATAAGAACGGTAGATTAGAGAAGATACATCAATTAGGCCTATCTTTTTCTTCATCTAGAAACTGTTTTAATTGATCTCGACCGATCTCTTCATATCCCGAGGAAATAAGATGTAAAATATATTCCAACCTCTCCAATCTGTCTAATCTATACGGACGGTTAAAATCATTCATCTTCTCTTTAATAGAATCAATCTGCCTGTCTATCTCTAAAAATCCTTCCTTAGAAGGATCTGCTACATATGATCTACATCTTTTAAGCAATTCAGCATATGCCCTAGACATTACTCTACTGAACATCTCCTGCTTTCTTTGACGGTTTACATACCTGTATAACACCTTAATGCGCTCATAGATCTTTTTACTGCCAGTCTGTTTATATATCCTATTCAATAACTCAAATTCCTTCTGATATTGCATTGTATTTCTATATACAGTGGCCAGTGTCTGCATTGCATCCATCCAATCAGGATACCGCTGTAACAAAGACTCAAGGATCCCTCTGGCCTTTTCAAACTTATGCTGTTTCAACTGGATCTGGGCCATCAATAGCAAAAGGCGCTTATCGTCTTTGTTCAATTCAAGGCCCTTCAACACAGACCCAATGGCATCGTTGTAATTACCAATGTTATATGCCTCCAGGGCCTCTTTATAGTATAGATCAACAAAATCTTGCTTTGGCTCAGTTAGATTATCTTCATATAAGGATTTATCTACGGCATACAACCTGCCCGCACTCAACATCGTAAGGCAAACTATAAAAACCAAACCCCTCTTCATATCAATCGACCTCCGTTAGGGTTAATACCCAGTGCCCTCCAGTAAGTTCATAAACCGCCCTGACCCTTTTAAATTCAGGTACATCTGTAATGGTTACACAATTATTCCCCTGTAGGGCAACAGTATTGCAATCAGTAACTGCTGTCGATGTTATCCTCACAGGTACCTTATACACCGCCTCATATCTAGTAGGGGGAGTCCCACCTCTTGCCTGCCAATATGAGTCATAGAATAGACTATTATAGGCTGCTCCATTATCCCTATACCGCCCCGTATTTATATCATAGAGGGCCATTTTATGGGCTGCAAGTAGAACATCCTTATAGAGATACAATGCCCTATCACTAACGACCCAGGACCTTTGCATAAGAAATATGTAAACAATCAACAGGAGAGAAAAGACCAAGGCAAATATAACCGTTGCCCCAAGGATAAAACCCCTTCTATTTTCTATTCCTCTCGCAGGCATACGCGGAATCCCTTATCTTCCTTGACCAGACGCACAAATCCCTCCCGAACCAACCATCCTAATCCCATAAAGATTACATCCTTATCTATAGTCACATCATCTATCCTATCTATACAGGAAAGGACTTCATCGATAAGCTCATCCAACGAAAGGTCACCTTTTTCCTCTAAAGCAGACCATATCTCCCCGGCCACAATACCGATAACCGTTATCATAAGTCTGTCTTATCCTGGCGTTTTTCTTCTTCTAAGACATCGCATAGGGCCTGATAGATCTTAGGATCATACCGCTTGCCCACCCATTTCCCTATCTCAGCCAAAGCGTCATCTATACTCATCGCCTTACGATATGGTCTGTCGCTTGTAAGGGCATCGTAGACATCTGCAACACACAAGACCCGTGCCTCTATGGAAATCTCATCTCCCTTTAGTCCATCCGGATAACCACTGCCATCCATCCACTCATGATGGTGGCGTACTGCATCGCAAAGGCGCCGCAGAGACCTGACAGGTTTCAATATACCCTCACCTATAACCGGATGCTTATTCATTATCTCTCGTTCTTCGGCAGTTAGCGGACCTGGTTTATGGAGGATCTCATCGCTTATCCCTATCTTGCCTATGTCATGCATATCCGCAGCATCCCTTATAACCGCTATCTGATCTTCTGATAAGTTCAATTTCTTAGCTATCTTCTCGGCATATTCAGAGACGCGCTTACTATGTCCACGGCTATAAGGATCCTTTGCCTCTACTGCCATAGCCAGGGCTGAAAGCGTCTCCATGTAGGTCTTCTCAACATCGTCATTTAATCTCAAATTTTCCAGTGCTACTGCTGTCTGTGTACCAATATTGCTCAGTATCAATAAGTCATCCTCGTTAAAGTTCTCTTTAGAATACTTATCTTCTACAGACAATATCCCTAAAAGCTGATC
>WGAY01000009.1 GCA_015494585.1 Candidatus Omnitrophota bacterium
GTAACAGGACCAGGTCAGCTCATAAGGAACTCCAAGAGATATGCCTACCTTGATTATCTCTGCCTTCGTCATATGAATAAATGGCGTCAGCACCTCAACCCCCTTGCCCTCCACACCATTTTTAGTACCAACCCGGATAACTCTATTAAAGGCATCAACAAACTCAGGACGGCAATCAGGATAGCCAGAATAATCAATGGCATTTACGCCTATGAATATCTTATCCACGCCATAGGCCTCGGCAAAACTCAAGGCCAGGGAAAGAAAGACGATATTCCTGGCAGGAACATAGGTAGGGGGTATCCTTTTCGAGAGTCGAGTCGGTATAGAGGCACTCTTATCTAGTAGGGCGCTGCCAGTCTCAGGAAAAGGAACCCGCAATTTTTTGACATCTACTCCAGCGGCCTTAGCAATGGAAAGCGCAGAGCGTATTTCCCTGTCGTGTCTCTGTCCATACAGAAATACAAGCCCCAGTGGTCTGTATTGCCGCTTCACATAATAAAGCAAAGTTGATGAATCAAGCCCCCCTGAAAGCAACACAATCGCCGAATGATTCTTATTTATCTTGGCCATATTACTCCTCATCATCCCTGTACATAGCCGCGGATCGTTCGTTCTCCCAGACCGTGACCAGATCAACATCCACACTGAGGATCTGTTCTTTGCGGAGGCGGTCTCTCAAAGAGATAAATATATAGCGTGCAATGTGTTCTGAAGTAGGATTTATTTTCTGAAACGCCGGCAGTTCATTGAGGTAGCGATGGTCTAAGGAATTGGCAACATCCATTAACATTTGACGCGCCTTGCGAAAGTCGAATAACATACCCGCATCATCCAAGTGTTTTCCCCTAAATACTACCTCTACAATCCAGTTATGTCCATGCAGATTCTCACAAGAACCCTGATAATTCCTCAAATTATGTGCGCTTGAGAAATACCCCTTAACCTTGATATAAAACATATCCGTCCTCCTTTTTCACCTTTATGTTCGGCCTGCCCAGAAACATCCCCGCCAGCCTCTCAAAGTTGTAAGGGACATCAGAGACATAGATGCGCAATCGTCCCTTTCGCTTATTTGTTGAACTCAATCCTTTATCTCTCAAAAAGGCCTTGGCACTCAAGGCCACTGCCCTCGAAGAAGACAGCACCTTAACACCTCGGCCCAGCACCCTCTTAATCTGCCTTTCTATTATAGGATAGTGTGTGCATCCCAGCAATAATACATCCGGATCAAAACGGATTATGCCCTTCAACTGTTCCCTTATAATCTCCGCTGCCAAGCGCCCATTGGTAATCCCAGCCTCTATCATAGGCACAAATAATGGGCAGGCAACTGATTTCACCTTTATATCAGGTGAACGCCTGCATATCTTCTCAGGATATATCCCTGACCTGATAGTGGCTTCAGTGCCTATTACCGCTATCCGTTTGGGCCTCTCTCTTACGGCCATATCTATTGCCGGCTCTATCACGCCTATAAATGGGATATTGAAAAGGGATTCAAGATAGTTCAATGCAAGACTGGTAGCAGTATTGCAGGCAACGATGATAAGTTTAACCCCCTTTGACGTAAGAAAGAGCGTATTCTCCACAGAAAAACGCCTAACCGTATCAGAGGACTTATTACCATAAGGCAGTCTTGCAATATCTCCAAAGTATATCAGATCCTCATTCGGCAGAACATCCAGCAGTTCTTTAACCACGGTAAGACCCCCAAGACCAGAATCAAAGACACCGATAGGTAAATCAACACTCATTGTCTCTTTAACTCCTCAAAATAAGAAATCAGACCTTCAAATATCGCCCTTGCAATGCGATCCCTGTACCTTGGACTCGCCAAACGGTGAGCCTCTTGAGGATTGGAGACAAACCCAACCTCTATAAGCACCGATGGGACATTGACCCACTTCAATACATAGAAAGGGGCCCCCTTGGCCCCTCGATCAGGGCTTTGCATTATCCTGGCTATCTTATGGGATATCTTCCTTGCTAGGTGCCTTGACTCAGCGCGATTCTCTGTATGTATCATATCCCACAGCACCACCTCCAACTCAGAATCAGGTACACTACCCTCTACCTCTAGGCTCCCATTTTCTTGCGACACCACCGCCCGATTGGTATCATTTACCTTCTCACTCACATAATAGACCTCTATTCCCCTGCCTCCTGGATTCCTGCTGGAATTGGCGTGGATACTCACAAAGACATCTGGAGCCCACTTATTAGCCAAATATGCACGCCTCTTCAGAGTAATATAGACATCGCTATCCCTAGTCATTTGCACCTGCGCACCTGAAGAGACCAGGTATCTCTTTAACCTACGCGCTATATCCAGGACAATATCTTTCTCTCTCAATCCATTCCCTATTGCCCCAGGGTCCTTGCCTCCATGACCTGGATCTATCACCACCTTGATCGGACGGCCCTGTCCTATTCTGCCGATATTTTTTACATATGACAATAAGGCCCGACTTACAAATACCTTTCCCAACTCACATCTAGTAGGCAAAGGCATCCTGATAGACTTGCCATCTATTTGCACCCATTCAGATAGACACAAAACCCTAACTGCCCTGCCATTAAGGTCAAATGCATATACCGCACCAGCATTATCCTGCTGATGAAAATCCTGGCCTTCACAGGAGGCACAAAAGTAATCCTGCTCAAGTGCCTCTTTTCCAATCACAGTAGGGACTCGTTTGTGGTTATAAGGTCCTGCTCCAGGGCCACATCCATGCATAAACAACAACATAAAACCAACCATAACAAATCTAACAAGACGATTTTTCATATTATCTTCCATTCTCTTAAGCTTGCGTCTCCTTCATTCCATACCTAGCCATAAGTTGATACAACTGAGGGCGGCTTATCTCTAATATCTTGGCAGCCTTGGATATATTATTATCTGCCTTTTTCAAGGCCCTTTCCACCAACATCCTCTCCACCATTTCCTTTGCCTGCTTTAATGAATCCGGCAGGGACAAAGACAACTCTGGCCTCGCAGAGATGCCCTCAAATATAATCGTATCCGCATCTATAAATTGGGACTGCGTCAGTATTACTGCCCTTAAAATGGTATTCTCCAGCTGCCTTACATTTCCTGGCCAAGGATAGGAAACCAACCTCTTTATAGCCGCATCGGTTAACCCGCTAATCTTCTTGCCTATCTGACTGGAAAACCTATCGACAAAATATTGTGCCAGTAATACAATATCATCGCCTCTCGCCCTTAACGGAGGTAATTTTATATTTATAACATTGAGCCTATAATACAGATCTTCCCTGAAATCGCCAGCCCCAACCTTTGCCTTGAGGTCTGAATTAGTAGCCGCTATTATCCTTATATCCAGCGGGATATCCCTATTTGATCCGATTGGCTGGATGACCTTTTCCTGCAGTACTCTCAAGAGCTTTACCTGCAAGTGAAGGGGTAGTTCCCCGACTTCATCCAGAAACAACGTGCCACGATCAGCCAGCTCAAACCTACCCTTTTTATCAGTAACCGCGCCCGTAAACGCACCCTTTTTGTAGCCAAACAATTCACTCTCCAATAAATTCTCCGGTATAGCCCCGCAATTCACCACGACAAACGGTCTTTCCCTGCGTGGACTCATACTATGAATTGCCCTGGCCACCAATTCCTTTCCAGTGCCGCTCTCTCCAGTAACAAGGACTGTAAAGTCATTAGGGGCCACTGCCTGTATCATCGAAAAAACCTCTAACATAGGGCCTGATTTGCCCACAATACCTGCAAAGGATATATCTCCAGTCCTGGAGCTAAGATACAACTCTTCCTCCAATCTCTTTAGATGGACTGCCCGATTCAGAATAATAGAGATCTCCTGCGTATCTATTGGCTTCACATAAAAGTCAAAGGCCCCGTTTTTTATCGCCGTCAGGGCATTATCCTTCGTATCATTTGCGGTTATCATAACTACCTTCACAAAAGAATTGGCCTTCAATATCTCAGGAAGAAGTCCAAGGCCTTCGTTGCCTTCACTGCTCCCAGACAGGTTTATATCCAGGGTAATCACATCAGGAGAGAATTCCGATAACAGAGTTAAAACCTCTTCCTTATTACCAGTACTAACCTTTATATCGAATTCATCGGCCAAGGCCCACCTTAGCTGCCTGGCAATTGCCTCATCGTCATCTACTATCAAAAGCCTAGGATACATAACCTCCTCCAACTATATTCCATCTACCTGCGAAAATATAACACAACCTCTGTCCCTTGCTCGGGTTGAGAGATCACCTCTATCCTGCCACCAAACTGCTCCATAATATTTTTGACCTCATACATACCTATGCCAAGGCCCGTCTTCTTGGTGGAAACAAACGGACGAAACAGATCCCTCTCAATAAATTCCTGAGACATACCACAACCCGTATCCCTAACATAGACCTTATACCATCCTTCATCCTCTTCAAGCCATATATCGACCCTGCCCTCTGTTTCTATGGCATCCGCTGCGTTTATAAGCAGATTCTCAAAGATCTTCTCCAACCAAGAACAATTGAATTTGATCTTAATTGATGGAGATAGGTCCACTTGTATATCCAGTTCTACCTTATTTTTTAGGTTTGTATTCTTCAAAGCCAATTCAATAACCTTGTATAGATCACAGTTCTCAACTGCAATATCCGATATATTTTCAGAATTTCGATATATTCTGAGTCTAAGCAGCATTTGCTCCATCTTTTTCACAACCGAAGTCAGAGTTAGGTATGCATCGTCGATAAACTCTGGATTATTTTTGTTCTTCTGCCAGTTATCTAGTAAAAGAAATATACTGGAAAGCGCATTCTTCATATCATGTACAATAAAGGAAACCATTTTATTAAACTGCTCAAATTGTTTGGCCTCAAACAACTCCTTCGACATCCTGGCAATGGTAATAATCATCGAAAGGTTTCTGGCAAGCACATATATCAATTCTAAGGGAATACGTGCCCGACTCTCCATCCTCAAGATCAACAGACCGCTCAACTGGCGTCGAAATATCATAGGACAGATAATATAATTATCCTCCTTAAAAGGTAGCCCTATATTGTGCCTCCAGAGTTCCTCGAAATAGACAGCTGAATCCTTCAATAAGAGCCATTTCTCAGCTTCTGGAGACAGATCAAAATAGTCCTTTGATGTAATAGAGACATAATGGCCTTCGGTTTCTTTCCAATATACCAATACCTCCAGTACAGCAAATCTTCTTCGCAGATAATCGGTCAATTTCTCTACGATTATCTTATCATCCATTACATCTTCCACAGTAGAGACAAAATCATCCCATTCCTGATTCAAGTCATAGTGTTCATAGCCGAACAACCTTTGCCAGAATTCAGATATTGCCTTTTTTATCCCCTCTCCCCAGAAAATACCAAGCACAGCCAATCCAGCAAACACGCCAAACATTGCCGATATAAACACCTTGATATCCAGGTGCATAAGTGCCGCTAATTTTAACAATAATGCAATAACGATAAAATAAAGCGCAGATAGCAAAATGACTGCCGAGCTGTCCACAACATCTATAGTCCTTCCAGGACCTTTGCCCCACATAGAAAGTCCCATGTAGAGCGAAAAGCCCCCTATCAATAAGACAACATTCCAGAACAAGGGATTCCAAAAATCAAAGGCCACAAACCACCCCAGTCCGAATATAAACAAGAGGTTATGTATAACAAACCAGAGGTGAGCAGAAGAGGAAGCCACTCTTAAAATATAATCTGAACCCAGTATTAGAGCCGCATGATAAAATATCACAGCTATTAAAAAGATCATTCCCCACAAGCCCAGATGAGGCAAATGTATATCAAAGATTGCCAGAATCCCGAATATCGAGATTATGCCCACCCCCCAGGATAGGGCAAATCTATACCTCTTGGGGATCGTTCTGTGTCCTAGTATATAGAGATAAACTATCCATATCAAGATAAGGCCAAAGGCAACTATTCCAAGCGAGAGCCAATTGGACAACAGTCCCAGAAACAAGGAATATATCAACAAAAGGATATATACACCGAGCATACTACTATAACCTATTCTTTAATACCTTCAGTAATGAATACACAAACTCCCCTGCCACAGACTCCTGGCCTTCAAAAAAGACTATACGAATCAGATACGCTCGTCTAGGACGATTTATGATCCTATAAAACAGGCCCTTTAATTGGTGCCAGTAATAATTCACTGTAAACTCAGGCCCAAGGGCATACCAGTACCAGACCTTCTGATTCGGCCTGCCAGCCAACAAAAGCTGGTTAACCTTTATCCCATCTATTGCAATGACCTTTTTCTCTATTACCTTCTCCCCCCCTCCCTTCAGACACACCTCTGGAGGATGGACTACTCGTCTATCATTGTCGCTTGCAACAATCGTTAAGAACAATTCTTGGGAATTATTATCAAGGCTATATTTACGGGAGAGAACATTTTTGCTACCCAAAATCTTATAGACATATTCCTTTAATTTCAGGTCCTCTGCATGCCACTGTCCTATCTCATAGGGAATAAGGTCATGCATATCTATTACATCTACATCCCTAGATACAGAAAAAAAGATATACGAACCCAGGACTCCAACCAATAAAAATACAAGGGCAGTCAGGATAGATCTCATCTGTTTTTTGTCCCCCTCAATAATCTAGAAATCAAAAACAATACAAATAAATCAAGGATAAAGACGATGTACCCCAATGCGTCATGAAACCTTCCCAGGGCAACCTCTGCCCCATACACATCCGAAACAAAGCCAAGCACAAATACCCTTAAGATATTGCCAAGAAAGGCAACCAGTGGCGCAGAAACCACCAGGGCTAAGGCCTTTTTGAGACCAAACCCATTCATATAAGCAAACAGTATGGAGACGGAAAACAAGGAAATGATGGAGCGCAGACCACTACAAGGGGCCCCTACTTCCAGTACAGAGTAAGGCGTATAGAGGCGATTGCCCACGACCTTAGTGGTTATGCCTATAGCTGATAATAAGTGGCCTGCTATGTGCGCCGACAGGGTCTTCAGAAAAAGCGCAAGCTGTTCAGCAACAACCATAGGAAATGGTATCGCTAACAAGAGAAAAAACAATGGGAATGCAATGCTTTTAAAAAGTGTTCTATCAAATGAATTATAAAGGGCCAGGGCTATGAGTGCCCACCCAAAAAGGGCAACCAGGAAATAGACCTTCACCAGCGAAAAAAACAGATAAGCCAGAGACAAAAGCAGGAGGACTAAATAATCTCGCAGGCTCGCCTTTGAGTAAAACTTAGGCAGTTCACCAGGTCTTTTAGGCCCTAATTTCCAGAATAGAAAAAGACTAATGAAAAGTATGATCGGTCCATGAGAAAAATATGAATCATAGTCCGTCCAGCGCAGCCATATCCACTTATATATAGGTAGAAAGATAACCACTATAGCCGCAAAGAATATAAGCCAGGCCAGATTATTCGTCAAATCTCTCGATATCGTCTTCTTCGAGATAGTCTCCATTCTGCACCTCTATTATCTCCAGGGCAATCTTCCCAGGGTTCTCAAGTTTATGCTTTATCCCCACAGGTATATAGGTACTCTCATTAGGATGCACCTCAAAGACCTCCCCATCCCTATATACCCTGGCCACCCCCTGCAGGACAACCCAGTGTTCGCTGCGATGATTGTGCCTCTGCATACTAAGGGACCTGCCAGGATAGACAACGATCCTCTTGGTCTTGTAGCGAGGCCCCTTATCCAGGACAATGTAATATCCCCATCCCCTCTCTACTTTCGCAGGGTCGGCCCAAGAGGAATCATTGGACTCCTCCAGGGTATTTGCTATCTCCTTGACCCTCTCAACCTTATCCATGGGACAGATAAGCAGAGAATCAAGGGTATCAACCACCACTAATCCCTGCTGTTCAACCAGTGCAATTATTTTATTCTTATTCGAGAGGACTAGGTTAGAACCACTATCCAGAGATATCAGACTCGTAGAGATAACCGCATTCCCATCTCCGTCCTTTTGAGACATATCATAGACTGACTTCCAGCTACCCATATCCGACCACCTGAAATTAGCTGGCATACACCACAACTCATCTACCTTCTCAAGCAGGGCATAGTCTATAGAGATAGATTCAAGCATTCCATAGCCGGACATATCTCCTGAATCGAGCATCTCTTCTATCTTCTCCAACATCTCAGGCATAAACCGCCTTGCATCTTGGATCATCCTTTCTATAGAAAAGGCCAGGATTCCACTATTCCACAGGTACCTGCCAGACTCAAGGTAAGAAATGGCATTCTCTAGGTTCGGCTTCTCTTTAAATCCCTTTACACTGGCAAACCCTCCTTCCTGCAGATTATCTATTTCTATATAACCATAGCCTGTTGAGGGATAGGACGGCCTTATACCGAATACCAAGATAGCCTCATTCTTCAGAACAAATTCTTCGGCCTTTCTCATAGACGAAACAAAGGCCTCTGTATCCGGTATCAGATGATCACAAGGAAGCATTAATGCAGCACCCAAGCAGCCCATACTATGAAGCGAACAGACCGCCCAGAGCAGGGCAGGGGCAGTATTGCGCCCCAGGGGCTCTATGAGAAACAATACCCTTTCCTCGCCTACTCCAATATTTGTCAGCTGTTGGGAAAGCAAGCGCCTCTGTTCCTCATTGGTCACTACAACAATCCTGTCTTCTCCTGACAATAAAGGAAGTGCCCTCAATATCGTATCCTGAAACAGGCTCTGCTCCCCAAACACAGATAACAGGTGCTTAGGCAGGCCCTTTCTACTCATAGGCCATAAACGACTACCTTTCCCACCAGCTAATAATATTACATCCATAGGACTACTCCTTTTAAGTATGAAGAATAGAGAATGGAGAATGAAGGGGATTTTTTATTAAAAAATAAAAACATCTCAGCAAACAAAAATACTTCATGCATCATTCTCCATTCTACATTTCCAAAACTTGCGCTGTGGTTTTTAGTTTTAGTTCTTAGTTTCTATTGCATACTTCGGAATATAATTGTATTGCTTAAATCCGGATTATGCATTAGAATTCTTTAGCTTCCATCGTTTGGCTAATCAAACCTCTCTTTTCTCATCCAAATATAACTCAAATCTAAAATCTCAAAAGTCAAATCCACAGCTTAAAGCCTTAAATCTTTTATTTTATCCTTTCTTCCTCTTCTCTTCATCGTCAGCTGAGCTCCCAATTCCTGCACTCCAATTTTGCCTTCCTTAACTCCGCTTTCTCTATATCCCATGTTAAAAACACTTTTGAGCTTTGAGTTGTGGTTTTTAGTTTTGCGTTTTGAGTTTTTAGTCTAACCACACGGTGAATTCTTATTTTTAGCTTTTCCTATTGTCTCACAATGGCTTCCATTATATCACAAATCCCTATTGCATAATTGGGATAATCGTATTCTTTAAACAAATTGCAACACATGGAATTATAGTAGAATTATATCAGAATTAACTTGCAAATAATAAGTCAAAAATCTATAATTGTTACTTATGAATCAACTAGATGAAATACTTAAAACGGCAATAGAGTCAGGGGCCTCTGATATCTTTATACGGCCTGGGGGTAAGGTTCACATAAGGATCTTCAAAGAAATAACCACCCTAGAATTAGCCATAGATAGACTTACCCCTGATACCGTTAATGAATTTATACGAGACCTTACTCCAGATGCACTTCTTCCAATCTTTTTAGAAAAAAAAGATATTGATTTCACTATATTTAGAGAAGGAGTTGGGAGATTCAGGGTAAGTCTGTTCTATCAAAGAAATAACCCTGCCATTGTTCTAAGACACATCAAAAACCCACCTGAATCGTTCGAAGAACTAAATATCCCAGCAAAATCGCTGGAAAAGTTATGTAATGAACAGAACGGTATAATTATGCTTACCGGCACCACAGGCAGTGGAAAGTCAACAACTATTGCTGCAATGCTTCAATATATAAATCACAGATACCACAAACACATACTAACCCTGGAGGATCCAATAGAGACCATCTTTTTTGACGACAAAAGCATCTTCAACCAGCGGCAGATAGGGATAGATGTAGCCGATTATAAAACTGCTCTGCGCCAGGCAATCCTTCAGAGCCCGGACATTATTTACGTGGCAAATGTAAGGGATAGAGAGACAATGGAGGCGGTATTGACCGCGGCCGAGACAGGCGTGCTTGTCTTTGGCACACTCCATACAAACAATGCCGTACAGAGCATTGAGAGGATGGTCAGCTTTTTCCCTCCCCATCAGGGTGACGATATAAGACGCAGGCTAGCCCTACTTTTAAAAGGGGTCATATCACTTAAACTAATCAAAAGAAAGGACAGGAAAGGCCTTATCCCGGCATACGAGATATTGATAAATACACCCACGACCTCATCGATAATACGGGATAACGAACTTGGGGAAATGAAGAAATATATAGAAGACGGCGAGATATACGGGATGTGTTCCTTCAAACAGTCGCTGGCCAATCTGGTACGTTCAGGATATATATCCAAGTCAACTGCCCTTAGATATGCGGAAAGTAAGGACGAACTCCTTCTAGCATTGCCCGACATACCAGATGAGCCGGAACAGGGGGCAGGAGGATACGGAGAAGGGACAAGCAAACCGTATTACCACAGCAGAGAATACGAACTATAGGGGGGATAAAGATGCCAAAGAAATCCTTATGGAAGAGGATACTACATTTCCTATCAGACTATAAGTGGTACATTTTAATAGCTGTAATATTTGTTTCAGCCACATTATTTGGAATCTTTTTACTGTCAGGACTAGATCCCTATCATAGACGTTCCCTACTGGCAAATATGTTGCTCTGGATTCCATTAGGGGCCTTTAATACTATGATATTCGTGATATTCCTTTATTGGCTCCATTATGGAGGAGGCAGTTTTGCAAAACTCACCACAAAAGCCGTAAAGAGCAGTGAAGTACAGGTGAAATGGGAAGACGTCATAGGTATGGATGAAGCAAAACAGGAGGCAATGGAGGTCGTCAACCTGATAAATGACAGGACAAAGATAAAGAAGATTGGAGGCAAGGTCCTGCGAGGCATCCTGATGATAGGCCCCCCTGGCTGTGGAAAGACTTACCTAGCAAAGGCCATTGCAACAGAGACAGGGCTCCCATTTCTCTCTATATCAGGAAGTGAATTTGTGGAGATATTCGTCGGAGTAGGGGCATCCAGGATGAGAAAGTTGTTCAAAACCGCTCGGAGGTTGGCGGAAGAACATGGTGGATGTATCATATTCATCGACGAAATAGATGCTGTTGCCAGAAAGCGCGTATTCAGTGTCTTTGGCGGGACAGAGGAGACAAACAGCACCCAAAACCAGCTCCTTGCAGAGATGGATGGCCTTAAGAGTGATGATAAATACAACATAGTCGTCATTGGCGCAACCAATGCCAGTGAAGACAGCCTTGACCCTGCCCTACTCAGACCAGGCAGATTCGATCGAAAGATATACATAGACAAACCCTCATTAAAAGACAGAGAGAAGATATTCGCATACTACCTATCGAAGGTATCTCATGAACCAGACATAGATGTAGGCAGGCTCGCCCGTCGTGCAGTATATAAGAGTCCTGCGGAGATAGCCAATATAGTCAGAGAGGCAACGATGATAGCCTTGAGAAATGGTAAGGACAGCATTGGCTGGAAGGAACTATCTGAGGCAATGGAACGCGTTGATCTGGGGATAAAACACCGCAGAAACTTTACCCCCCAGGAGAAGGAACGCATCGCCTATCATGAGGCAGGCCACCTGATAACAATGTACCTGCTCCATCCTACTGACGATGTCTTTAAGGCATCTATCATCTCTCGAAAGGATGCACTGGGGGTAGTCTACCATCAACCAAGGGAGGAGTTCTATACATCGGATAGGGAAAGGCTCTTGGCAAATATAAAGGTTGCCTTATCAGGTTATACCGCAGAAAAGATACGCTTTGGAGTAACCTCTGATGGCGTAATCTCTGACTTTAATGCGGCAATGAAACTGGCGCATACAATGGTCTGGAGGCTGGGGATGAATTCCCTGAATATGCTAGGAGACCTGGGAGCTATTCCAGCAGAACACCTATCAGAGGAGATAAAGACAAAACTAAACAACGATGTCCAGAACATACTGACCTCCTGCCAGCAGGAGGTAGAGGAACTTTTAAACAGAGAACGCCATATACTGGATAGATTTGCCCAGGAACTTATATCTAAAGAGGAACTCGAATACGATGAAATTGAGAGAATATTTGCGGAATATGGCAAATACAATCCAAAAACAGGATCGTCATTTGCCCCTCCCGCAGAATAGATGTTACAAAGCACTACTCACAAGTCTACTGATATTAGGAGTAATTCTAGCCAGTGGTTGCGGCGGATTTTTCCGGTTATACAGAATCGATGAGGTCCCTGGAAAGATTGAAAGAATACTTTCCAAAGAATATCAGCTCACAAGCTATGTATACAGAAGTGGAAAGACCATCTGGATATATACCCCTCTCCCCTTTTCATTTATAAACATAAGCGTCAGGGACAATGCCCGTCTCAAGGATATAATAAACAACGTCCTGGCAACTACTGCACGCGTTTTATGGAGCACAGAGAAGGGAATTGACTTTTATGTTGCACTATTTCCTGATACGACCTCTGGAACGGTTATCTACATCATAGGTACAACGGAAGACTTAAAATCCTTCTATTTCGAAAAGATTTCCATAGATGAATACTCCAAAAGAAAGATATTCAACAGGACCTATGTACCTGCGGTAATAGGCGATACGACCGGCACCAAATTCCACTATTTCGATATAAGCAGACCTAATTTCCTGGCAGAGCTCATCACACAGAGAATCAAATACAAGAAGGCCAATAAACAAAAAAACCCGCCTTATCAGAATATAAATATCAAATGGGGGACACAGGAAACAAGAGATGGAAGCTATATCTTCGTCTTCTCTGCAGATCAAGAGCCGCCTGGCCTAGAAAAAGATATGGTCCAAGAAATAAAAGATGTATTTCAAGGCTACAAGTTTAGAAAGATAAAGCGTATAGATATCATCCTGCCCAGTCATACCATCTCCCTCCTTAAAGACGATATCTTTGAGAAACAATGAAGAGCCCTAATAAACCTGCAAGTATCATCTCGTATATCCCAGCATTTGCCACCAATACTGGGACAAGAAGGGCAGCCATTCCCGCGCCGAACAGATCAGAGAAGAACACCATAGCCCTCCTTTCTCTCTTAAAGGCATAAGACAAATACGCCCCCTGCCAGGCCGCCTGACAAAACACAAGTAAATAGAACAACCACCTAGGCAGGACTATCCAACCGGCACCCCAAATCAAAACACCAAACAGAAATAACCCCCTCCAATATAGAGAGACAGGGATTTTTAATCTATCAAGACCAAGGCCAAGACCAAACATATACATACCTGTGAACACAACCATATCCTGGAAGAAACTGCCATGAGAAATCTGTAAAAAGAAAATAATCATAAGATAGAGCGTCATATGCATAAACGAACTATAGAAAACACATATCAATGTATTCTCTTTTAACTTCACAATACGCATAAGTATCGGAAGCCCCAGGCCAATAAATAGAGCAAGACATGCAAATACCATCAAGATGTATCGCCATATACGCCATAGCACCCTATCAAACGAATAGAGATAAAATCTGAAGAAGTACTCAAATACAAGGGGAGTCAATTTAGTAGAGGCTAATCTCCTCATAGTCAAGGCCTTTATCGAATTCTCCTGAATACGCAGGCGCCAGGGATCGAGCAAGACCTGCCACATATAGGGAGAAAAGTATCTGTTTTCTATGTGAAGCTCCCTATAACGTCTTTCGAAAAAATCAAGGTCAATACAGATATCCTTATCATCAGATGCAAGAAAGATAGCGGTATTCCCCGAGATATATTTAACTCTAGCAAATACAGATGAAAGGGTATCATATACTACCCTCGAATACCATAGAAGTGGCCTGGACATAAAATCAAGGTTTCCTGCTGCCGGCACAACCGCTATCCCACCCTTGCCCAATACATCCTTTACCGACCCCAAAAATTCTCTTGATAAAAACACACTATCGGCTAAGGTAACTGGGTCAGTATATCCTATTATAAATAGGTCTACCTGGGAAAGATTCTTAAATTTAAGGTCCTTGAAAACCCTTAGCAAGACATTATTCCATCCATTTTCCCTGCATAACTCCTCCAAAATGTCCAAGATAACAGGGTCTCGATCGTAGACAACAATCTCTTCAAAGGGATATTTCTCAAGTTCCCGGATAATCCCCCTTACTGCACTACCAACGACCACGGCCTTACCAAAATGCCGAAGCTGCATTGCTGCGATGTGGACGACCATCTCACTAAAGGCATAGTCCTTAAAGTCTGTTACATATCTATTATTGTAAAACAGTGCCTTTTGATTCTTTGTCTCTTTTATCGCTATCCTGGCAATTGGTGAATCCCTTAGATATAAAACTCTACCCAAAGAAGAAAGCCGCTGCTGATAATAAGGGAAAAGGGCAAAAAACAGAAAGAAAACAATCCAAATGGCAAACAACCTCAAAAAGCCATATCGCTTCACCAACAAATGTCCTACAAAAAGCATTGCCAATAAGGCAACCCATACCATCGGTATCCCCATCAATACTGCTGCAAATACAAAAAAAGAGGCTATACCAAAACCCATAGACTCTCGCGAAAACACAAATGCCGCGTCTCTAAAATAATTAGAATACAGTGAAAAGCCCATCCCAGAAAAGATGGCGGGTAGGGACAAAGCAGCTATAATTATCCATATGGACTCCAGGATTCCAGGCTGGCGTCCAAAGGCAAACCTGGGAGAGTGCGTCAGAGACACAAGGAAAAAGAGGGAAATCGAAATAACTAAAGGAAAGGATAGCAACCAAAAGTCTACTGCCCTGCGTGGTTTACTTAAAGCCAGCTTTGAAAACAAAATCGCACCCAGGCCAGAGAATAAGAACCAGAAGAGGAATAGGAATCCTATCACCAATTCATTCCCTCCAAGAAGGGCAAATAGCCAGCGAAATAGAAGGACCTCTATGACATAGACAACTATACCAAGACTCAACGCAAGCATCTCTTTGCCTCCCCTACTAAAGAATGAGAACCTATTACCAAGACTTTCCTAAAAGCTAAGAGATGCTCTTTTAGATATCTGGAATCTATCAGATACAGTGGCAGTGACAAACCCGAATCTAAGAAAAATTCTTGTCCACTCAAAAACCTCTCATCCTCCTGCTCAACATAGATAATGCGTTTTATCTTATTATTCTCAAAGGCAATCGCTATATGGCAAGATATCCCCTCTACATCCTTATCTTTAGCCAGCGATAGAAAAAGGCTCCATCCGGATCCATGAATCCTGTTCAATACGAATGAGACCGAATCAGTGGTATGCGCTACATCTAAAACCAGTCTACCCGATGGCAGAGAGAGCTCTTCCATCCTGCCAGGCACAACAATCCTTGAAGGCTTAAGTCTCCTTCTCAATATTGCCCCTGCCACATGCCTTGCTAATTCGTCAGGGCCACTAACCTGTAAGAACTCAACTGATTTATCCCCTAGATAAGGCCTATAAAAGTCCTCTCCAAACTGATCATAAATAAAGACCTTCTCCGTAACATCACCTATTACTGCGAGTTTCTCAGATGCAATCGCATCCAGACTGTCTCCCAGTATATTTGTATGCTCCAGCTCAAGCCTCGTAAGCACAACAAAGTGGTGTTCCACCGCGTTCGTGGCATCGAATCTGCCTCCAAGCCCTGCCTCCAAGATAACAAACTCACAATCCATCTCATCAAACCACAGCAGTGCAGAGAAAAACAGGGCCTCGAAGTAACTTAAATCAATACCGTTATCCGAATACAATTTAATGACCCTCTTTAAAAGTCTATAGAGTTCGGGAAGTTGTATTTCTGAAGGACAACCATCCTGCCAAAATTGAATCCTTTCCGAGATAGATAATAGATGCGGTGAGGTAAACAGGCCTACCCTATGAGAGTATGATATATACTGGGCAAGACCATAGGCAGTGCTTGTCTTCCACTTAGATCCAACTACCTCGATAAAGTGCGGAGAATTAGACAATGGGATAAGGAGAGGTGGTACTTTCCACAATATGTTTTCTTTTTTTGCCAGGTGCAGGGCCCTGCGATTATCACACAAGGAAGCAAGGATCCTGTTCAGGCCTAAATGCACCATCACATCAAAAACAAACCTCCTGGCCTTGCTGCCTCCTTTTATATCCCCAAAAGGGCATGACAACAACCAGACGATATACAATATCTTAAGGCAAGGTCAAAACCACTTACAGAGCGAGGCCATACCTTTCTATATTTGCCTTAGCTACCTCCCTTACCTGGTTCAGGGCCTCTTCATCCTTTAACACGTGTCTGAACCTGCCCTGCAATTTGAGGTATTCCTCTACGGGCTTTACCTTTATCTTCCTGACAGAGATAAGCTTACCATATTCATACTCTACCAAAGGATAAAGCCCGGTCTCAACTGCAAGTTTAGCTATCTCTATGGTAAGGGAAGAGTCATGCCTCCATCCAAGAGGACAGGGGACATGGACTTGGAGGAACTTTGGTCCCTTATAGGAAAGGGCCTTTTCTACCTTTTTCTTTAAATCAGGCAAAAATGCAACCGATGCACTAGCCGCATAAGAGATATTGTGAGCAACCGCTATCTCTAGTAGGGGCTTCTTGGGCCTGGGATTCCCACGGGATCTCTTACCCACAGGAGAGGTTGTGGTATTACTATCCAAGGGAGTCAAACCACTTCTCTGGATTCCCGTATTCATATAGGCCTCATTATCATAGCAGACGTACAATATATCATGGCCGCGCTCAAGCATCCCCGACAAGGACCCCATACCGATATCTGCGGTGCCACCATCTCCGCCTTGTGCAATCACATTCACCTCATCAATCTTTCCAAGATAACGCATAGCCGCCTCGACCCCTGATGCAACTGCCGCAGCGTTTTCAAACAAAGAATGCACCCAGGCAACTCGCCAGGCCGTCTGAGGGGCCTTTGTCGTAAAGACCTCAAGACAACCTGTCGCGTTGGCTATTACGGTCTTCTTGCCGGATACAGTCGCTACTATCTTGGCCGCTATTGCCTGGCCACAACCGGCACACGCAGTGTGTCCTGACGCAAACAAGTTTTGTTTTGGATCTGCTACTACCGCCATATTATGCCTCCAAGAGTTTTTCGTTCAGGCCAATATATCTCGTGTTTGGTTCGTCTTTATCCATATCAGCAAAGATCTGCTTTATCTGTGCAGGGGATATGTCCCTGCCACCCAGACCAATAGTAAAGCTGTTTATTAAAGGCCTGGCGCCCTTCTTATACATAAGGGCAGCAATCTCAGAGAATATAGGGGAATCGGCCCCTAAAGAGACCGCCTTCTCGGCAACCGCAACATACTTGGCATTCTTCAAGGCCTCATATACTGCCTCTTTAGGGAATGGTCTGTAGGTAACAATCTTAAGCACCCCAACCTTCTCGCCTTTCTCCCGGAGCTCGTCTACCACATCCTTTATCGACCCAACAATAGAACCGATGGCAACGATTATCTTCTCTGCATCTTCTATTCTATAACCCTCTACCAGGCCACCTGTCTTTCTGCCGACTAGATTTGAGTATTCCTCTGAAACATCCTCAATAACAGAAAGGGCATCCTGCATAGTCTTCTCTATCGCATACCTGGTTTCAATGTAGACATCTGGCGCACCTAATAATCCCATACTGACCGGATTATCTGGATCCAGGTGTACAATAGGCTCAAACTTTGGCAAGAATTTATCGATGAGTTCCTGCTCAGGCATATCCACCACCTCAAAGGCATGGGTCAAGACATATCCGTCTATACCGACCAACACAGGCAGGGAGATTCTCTTATCTTCGGCAACTTTATAGGCAATGATGTGCAAATCTATTGCCTCCTGGATATTTTCGGCATAGAAATGTATCCACCCACTATCCCTAACCGTCATCGAATCCTGATGATCATTCCATATATTTATCGGGGCAGAGACTGCACGATTCGCACAGGTCAACACAACTGGAAGACGCATTCCGGCTATATTGAATATCACCTCTGCCATAAGCAAAAGCCCCTGAGAACTGGTAGCTGTATATGTCCTAACCCCTGCTGCAGAACCGCCTAGGACAACAGAGGCAGCAGAATGCTCACTCTCGACATTGATAAACTCAGCTTCCAGCTCTCCATCGGCTATCAACTTTGCCAAACCCTCTACAATATGCGTCTGGGGAGTTATGGGATAGGCAGAGATAACCCCTGGCCTACACTTTGCAATTACCTCGGCAATTGCATGCGAACCCTCTACAAATTTTTTCATAGCTCCTCTCCTTCGTCTATCATTTCAATATCTTTTTTAGGACACACATAGGCGCAAAGCCCACAGCCCTTGCAGTAATCGTAATCGGCTATATAGGTATTCTTTCCATTTCCAGAGATACACCCCTCAGGGCAAACCTCGAAACACATATTGCAGGCTATACAATCTTTCTGTAAAAACTTTGGTTTCTTATCACTCCTCCAGGAACCAGTCTTATTATCCATACTGGAACCCGGCCGTCCAACCAATAACCCTATAGGATACATCTGAGCCTCCTTAATAGTTCTGCTTTATATAGTCAAAGCCCTTTTTGACAGCTTCCTGATTCTTCTCTGCAACCACGCCTTTGGCAGAGAACCTTTCTGCAACCGCCTCAAGCAAATGCTCCAACTCAACATCGCCAGTTGCAGCCGCAAAGGCACCCAATATAACCGTGTTTCCAAGCGGCCTTCCAATCACCTCCTGAGCAATCCTACTTGCAGGAACAGCAAAGAGCTTTTGGGAAGATTGCGGTAGTTTATAATTCGATAAATTTTCCTTATCATCATCTATTACCACCACACCATCAGACTTTAGTCCAGCAAAACAATCGTAACCATAGGTAAGGGTCTTATCCACGATGAGGACATAATCAGGCTCATAGACCTGACACCTCAACCTTATCTGCTTCTCATCGTAACGCAGGAATGCATTCATCGGGGCACCCATACGGGCCGCACCAAAATAGGGGAAGGCATAAGAATAACGTCCAGACTTAAAGATTGCACTACCCAAGACCCCAGCAGTGGTAATCGCACCCTGCCCAGCCCTGGCATGAACACGCACCTCTTTCATAACGTCCTCCTAGTTTAGCCACCTAAGAACAACTCAGATTTAGATTTTACTACTATTTTATAATTAAGGCAATTTAATTAAGTCCAGGCTGTGCAGTTTACTCCAAAGAGACAATTTGCCCTGAACAAAGTCAAGCTTATATCGATAAAGGTCAACCTCTCTCAGAATAGCCGTTCTCTTTTTTTCAAGGTATTCATATAGGGACAGTACTCCTTGCTTATATCTATCCCTGAAAATACTGCTTTTCTTCTTCAAAAGGGAAAGTTCTCGAGCCACATTGTCAATCTTTTTCCTAGAAATCTGTATATTATTAAAATCTTCTTTGAAGTCTGCCACATACTCTACTATTGCCTCTCTATATCTTTCTCTCAATCTAAAATATTCATCTTTAGTAGATAGATAGCGATATTCATTCCTACCTGCATCAAAGACAGGGAGCTTCACACCCATCCAAAGTCCCCAGCCAGATGCTCGTTTATCAAAAATACTATCAGAACTATCACTTATCTGATTTAATTGGCCTGCTATCACCAGAGATGGATATTTCTCCTTAAGAGTCACCAGGGCCTTCTGTTTAGCTGACTTCATCCTCTCCTCTACAGCCCTTATCCCAAAGCTACTGGTAATATATCCAGCATCTTCATCTACAGTATTTATCTTACCTGGTAGCTTATCAATCCACAGTGGAATAGAAAAGGATTTATTGAAGAGATTTCTCTTATCTATCTTAGTAGACATCAATGTCTCAAGAGATATAGCTAAGAGTTCCCTCTTGCCTTCCAGGGCAGTCTTACGAACCTTTAGTGTCTCGAGGAACTCCTGGGCATGATAGAGTTTATCCCTACTAATCATTCCCATAGTATACCTATGTCTCAAGATGTAGATTATCCTTTTCTGTAAATTTATTGCCTTATCCAGAAAAGATATGCGGTCATTTAGATTGGCTATTGAATAATAAGTACTGATCAACTGTGTAATAAGTTTCATACGCAAAAATAGGAAATCATAACCTGCTGCCTTGAATTCCATAAAACTGGCCCTCGAAAAGCCACGCTTTCGACCCCACAAATCCGGCTCATAGCTTGCCTCCAGGCCTACACGGTAGTCCCCCTGGTTATGTCTCTCGTCAAAGATACTCCAAGAAGAAGCACCCATAGAAGCAGTAAAATCCATCCTAGGGGATAACTGGGATTTTTTCTCCAGATAGACATTATATAAGCCCTTGAGTCGGTAAAAACTCCTCTTAATTTGTTGGTTATTCTCCAGCATCTTTACTATAAGCGATTCCAGATAATCATCTTCTAAATACCTCAAACATAGTCCACTACTATCTTCGCTTAGATCAAGTACATATGGAGGCTTATAAAAGATTGGATCCTCAGTCTCGGCAGAGGTAGCAGATATATCCCAACCCAACACCAGTAACCATGCAATAAATACAGCAAAAAATAAATCCCTACCTTTATAAAAAAGATCATACACCATCACTGCACCCTTCCATATGCACAGTTGGTATTTTGCGTCTAAGGGTAGTCCTGAACAAAAAGGCAGTCTTAATAGACCGCCAGACAAGCCTATCTAGGCTGTCAAATTCCATTGTTTTCCTAGCATCTCCATAAAGCAATCTCACCAACTTACGATAAGAAGCCAAATCCATATCAACAAATTCAAGACAGGCCTCATTGTTATTATATCTTTTTACCCTTACGCTTATATCATTCAAACCATCTCTATCCAAGGAAATCACAGCATCTGAGCAAATAAAATTCCCTGGGGGAAGATGTAATTTAATACGCATGCCGCCTTCTGACAAATCAATTGTAGTAAACTCGGTAGAATATTCTCCTGCCTTTATCCTACCAGATATCCTTCTCTTAAAACGTGGATAGAGTCGCTCCTGGGGTAGATCATAGGCAGAATAAAATCCTATATACAAAAACAGGCTTCTCAGGAATACTAAGACGAATAAAAATACAAAAAGAGGCGGATAATCATACCAATATCCCCATTCTACTGCATAAAACATAGCTATTAAGTTAAAGGCCAAAAATGTCAACAGTGGGATACCAATATTCTTATCAAACTTTGCTATAGAGTTAGACAATCCCTTTTCAGTAACATTAAATCGCCAGCCATATGGCCGTAGTAACGTTTTCACAATGGCCACAGATATGTGTAGAGAAATATAGGCCTCTCCTATAAAGTCTGTGAGCTTTGATGTGTATTCACCTGTTAACCATGAATACACGAATGGGGCGAAGATAAAATACGGCAGAAAGAATAAGAAGAACTGGCCAGGATAAAGGCGAATTATCGGTATGCCGGCTAGAAAACAAAAAATTGGAATGATCAATATTAAAATATAAAATGGATTAATAAAATAATGAAGTATAGTATAACTATGGATAATCCGTTGAATAAGAGAAAGCCCCTTTATTTTCCACGGATTATTTTCGCTAAACAGTGTTTGAATAGTCCCCTGGGTCCATCGAATCCTCTGACGCAAGAATTGGGCCCTTGTCTCTGCAATAGAACTGGAAACAAGGACCTCATCTAGTGAATATGTCTTATAACCATAGGCCTGCAACCTTATCCCAAGGGCCCAATCCTCAGAAATGGTATCCATAGGAACCCCGCCAATATCATCCAAGGCAGTCCTTCGACACACAAAACCCGTACCAAAACATAGGACAGCATTAAACTTATCTCTACCTTCTTGGAGGACATGAAAAAATCGCGACCCTTCCATTATCGCCATAGTATTGTGCGAAAACATAGCAAGATTATAAAAATTCTGCAAGCCTATAACCAATCCTGTAGCAGTATTCTGAAAGAAGCCTACCGTACGAACCAAAAAATTGCTTCCAGGGACTGTATCTGCATCAAATACTGCTATCAATTCTCCATCAGTATGTTTTAGCGCATTATTTATATTTCCGGACTTTGCACCAAAATTGTTCTCTCTAGTTATGTAAAAAACGCCCATTTCTTCACAAAGACGCTTAACATCGTATCTTCTTCCATCGTCTAACACATATATCTTTTTATTCTCATAATCCATCTCCTGACAGGCAGCAATAGTACGTTTCAAAATCCTAATAGGTTCAGAATAGGTAGGAATAAGTATATCTACAGAGGGATTATACTTCCCACTCAATACTGCCTTGCTGTATTTGGCAGCCAAATTGGATCTTCTAGATACAAACATAATCTGAATATACAATGCCATAGAGGTCAGATAAATAAAGACCTCTGATATCAAAAACAGAAGACTTAAAGCAGTTGATACTGGTGTATAAAAATATAGCGTAGAGGTGATACGAAAGACAATATACAGAGTATGAACACACATCAATAAAATTACTATAAAAAATTTCACCCTCGGCGTAGGTCGTGGGTAGAAGAGCATAATAAGTAAGGCTACGACTACAAGGAAGAGGAAAGGCATCCAGACTAAATGATAAGAAACAAATTGCATTGTTATCTCAGAAAAAAACAGATTTATTTTGGAAAAGAGTGTTATTAGATCAAGCAAAAGCCAATAAGGAGGCCTGTAAATAAGCCCCAAAAGTGCCACAAGCCCAAAACAAATCCATAGGTATTTAATTAACCCCTTCACCACTACTCCTATTATATCTGAATAGATCCCTCAACCACATCCAATTAAAAGGGCTAGATCTATTTACTAAGACAACCACACTCCTGCCAACACCAAAAAATTCATTTTCGTTAAAAGGATTTTCATCCAGAAGCCTAATCCTGACACCGGTCAAGCGGCGCGTTAGGACAGAAGGAGGTGATTCTATAGCCGCAGCATAATCAACCCTTCCAACACCACCACGAATAAACTCAATTTCTCCTCGAAATATTCGCCTGGTACCCAGAACTTTTATACTCACATCTTCACCCACTTTCAATTGGCTAGCATCTTCTTCCTTAAAAAAGGCGTCTATCCAGATAGCATCCGGATTAACAACCTGAATAATCTCATCCCCCTTATTAATATGCTCACCTTCCTTCTTAAGTAATGCCCAAACGACACCCTTTACTGGCGAAGATACCTCTGATCTATATTGGAGTTCCAGTTGTTTTTTCATCGCAGACAAGGCCTCCTTTACATCCTTTAATCGTCTTTTTATATCCCTAATGCGGGCCCTGGATATTTTATATTTTATTTCATATTCCTCTACATCCCGCTTTGCCACACTATCAGAAAGTAACAGCCTGGAGAATCTATCATAATCCCGTTTATACTGAATCAGCTTTATTTTCTCTTCATCCAATCTTTCCTCCAATTCCCTCTTCATCGTCCTAAGAGAAATGTAAAGGTTATTGCTATTCTCATTTCCATAACGAGGATTGACCACCTTGAAAACAAATTGTCCCTTTTCCAACGGCATCCCTACTTCCACTCCATTAAGATAC
>WGAY01000010.1 GCA_015494585.1 Candidatus Omnitrophota bacterium
CAGGAGTCCTTGTGGCAGCCCAGGCAATGAATGGGCCGGAGGTTAATGTTGAGGAAGTTCTCCAGGATGAAAATACAGGGGGATTCCCTAATTGGCTGGAAGGACCAGAGGGTTTAGAAGGCACATCTGTCCATACGGGTATTTCTTACTGGGGGATTATGGCGTTTCTTTTGGCTCTGTTGTTGCTTTCTCTCTGGGTCTTTAATAGATTATCTAAGAAGGCAGTCCCTGCAAGTGGTGTAGGGATACGAGTCCTTGCGCGACATTATCTTTCGCCTAGATCGTTTTTGTGTGTGGTTGAGATCGATGGAGAGAGATTGTTGTTGGGTGTAAGTGATAGTGGCGGTGTTTCTCTGATTAGTTACCTGGACCATGGACAGGGTTTTAGGGAGGTAATACGAAAGGAAATGAATGGGGGGGGCACAACATCGATTCCGCAGACCGCAAAGCAAGAGTATGATGACTTTATAAGAGAACTGGAAGGGCAAATTAAGGATCTAAAGGCCGCTATCCAGAAAAGGATTTCGGATGTCTAGAAAGAAGCTCGTCTTTATTGGGGTTGCTCTGGTATTATTTCTGGCAGGACTATTTGCTGTGAATGGACTCTGTGCTGGTTGGTGGGTGCCAAAGTTTACCTTTATCGATAAGGCCAGCTCTCCTCAGGATGTGAGTTTTACCGTACAGTTGTTTTTGCTATTCACAGTCCTGTCCCTGGCACCGTCTATTGTCTTGATGATGACATCTTTTTTAAGAATCATCATTGTCTTTGCCTTTTTGAGGCACGCTCTAGGGACACAACAGCTTCCTCCTACCCAGATCTTTGTGGGCCTGGCACTGTTTCTCACGGCGATGATAATGACGCCCGTCTGGAGAGAGGCCAACACGACCGCCATTCGTCCCTATCTGGACGGAAAGATAAGCATTGCTCAGGCCGCAGAACGCATACAACGGCCCTTTAAGAAATTTATGTTAAAGCAAACAAGGACAAAGGACCTAGCGTTATTCTATTCTATTTCTGGGCTAAAACCTCCAGACAAAAAGGAAGACGTCCAGATGATGGTCTTGATCCCGGCATTTGTTATAAGTGAACTCAAGACCGCCTTCATTATAGGGTTTATGCTCTATGTACCGTTTTTGATAATAGATATGGTTGTTGCCAGTGTGTTGATGGCAATGGGTATGATGATGTTGCCACCGATAATGATTTCTCTGCCTTTTAAACTGCTTCTTTTTGTATTGATAGATGGCTGGCATTTGCTTGTTGGTTCACTGGCGGCTAGTTTTCGATAGATAAGGTTGGAATTATGGGTGTGGATATAAGAGGTGTAATCTATAATGACCTTTATGGTCTGCTAGAGTTTTCGGCAGGAAACCACAAAAAAAGGATATTTTTAGTTGAGGATACTGTTAGATTTTCCTATATAGATTTTCTTTCACTTGTTGATCAATTTTCTGGCCTTCTGAATTCTCTTGGAATTAGCCCTGGGTCAAAGGTCTGTTTATTCTTACCCAATAGCGTCTATATGGTGTGTGCCTATTTTGCAATATGGAGATTGGGTGCGGTTGCTGTGCCGGTCAACTATATGTGGAAGGAAGAGGAGCTGGCCTATGTGGTAAAAAACAGCGATGCAGAATTGATAATTACTACTGGCGAGAAATTCGTTATGGCTGCAGGGCTTAAAAGGAGGATAGAGAGGCTCAGGCATATATTGGATATCGGCAATGCAGTGGATAAGCTCTTAGTATATCCAATTCCGCCTCGGGTTATGGTAAAGGAACAGCAACCTGCTATTATAATATACACTTCGGGTACTACTGGCAGACCTAAAGGGGCTATGCTTTCCCACTATAATCTCTTGAGTAATGTGCGTTCCTGCAACCTTGCCCTTGAGTTTTCCAAGAAAGATGTTGTGCCTTGCTTTCTCCCTCTCTTTCATTCCTTTGCGGTTACGGTATGTTTATTGGTTCCCGTTTCTGCGGGGGCAAAGGTGGTGCTAATAGATGCAACCAGAGGGATAAAACAGATGTTTTTCAAGATGATAAGAGAAAGGTCTACGGTCTTTGTCGGAATCCCACCTGTGTTTTCTCTTATGGCAGAGGCCAGGTTGCCTACCTGGCTGCCGAACTGGTTGATGCGATTCCTGTTTCCGGTAAGGGTTGCTATATCAGGCTCTTCTGCCCTGCCTGTTGAGGTCCTGAAAAGATTTGAAGAGAGGTATAGGATCCCTCTTCTGGAAGGTTACGGACTTACTGAGGCCTCTCCGGTCGTGTCCCTTAATCCAATAAATGCCCCCAGACATGGTTCGGTTGGACTTCCAGTAGCAGATGTGGAGGTCAAGATAGTGGATGAAAAAGGCCAGGAATGTCCAGAAAGTCGGGTAGGAGAGATATTGGTTAAAGGGCCAAATGTTATGCTTGGCTATTATAAAAGACTGCTGGATACAAAGGCAGTCCTTAAGAATGGATGGCTGCATACTGGCGACCTTGGCCATAAGGACAGAGACGGTTACTTATACATCGTCGGCAGGAAGAAGGAGATGATAATTGTAAGGGGCCTGAATGTATATCCTAGGGAGATAGAAGATGCAATAAATTCTCTGAGAGAGGTAAAGGAGAGCGCGGTAGTGGGCCTAAAGCACAAGACGAAGGGCGAAATACCAGTGGCATTTGTTGTATTAAAGAAGGGAATGGAATTGAGCAGCCGCGAGATCCTGGCTTATTTGAAGTCAAAGCTGGCCGACTACAAGGTCCCGAGTAGGGTTATTTTTCTGGATGAACTTCCCAGAAATAGCTTGAGAAAGGTACAGAAAGATAAGTTGATTAGTATGCTGAGCAAAGAGAGTGGATGATAAGAGAAAGGGGGCTTTATGAAGGTGGAGATGTTTGATAGTGAAGGCAATAAGGTCCATAGACCATTTTTTGGGCAGGGCGGGTGGAAATACATCGTATTGGCGGTAATTGGGTTATGGATATTCAAGTCTTGTGTATATGAGGTCCAGCCAAACGAGGTAGCGGTTATCCAGAGGTTTGGGAAGTTTATCAGAGTTGACCATCCTGGCCTGCACTTTAAGTGGCCACGGCCGATAGAGAAGGCAACAAAAGTATTGGTTGATTATATATTCAAAGAGGAATTTGGTTTCAGGACTCTGCGTGCTGGTGTGAGAACGGTCTATGCTCCTGAAAATTATGACGAAGAATCGTTAATGTTGACAGGCGATTTAAATGTGGTTGATATAACATGGGTAGTTCAGTTTAAGATAAAGGATCCGGTTGCGTTTTTGTTTAATGTCCGCAATAAGAGAAAAAACTTGCGCGATGTCTCTGAAGCAGTTATGCGAGAGATCGTTGGCGATTATACTTTTGATGAGGTATTTGTGAAGAGGCTGGAGATAAACACCCTGGCGAAACAACGCCTTCAGGAGATACTGGACAGGTATAGCATGGGAGTGTTGGTTACAAAGGTGCTATTGCAGGATGTTGACCCGCCAAATGCAGTCAAACCTGCATTTAACGAAGTCAATGCCGCAAAGCAGGAGAAGGAACGTATGATAAACGAGGCATGGGAGGTGTATAACAAAAAGATACCCCGGGCAAAAGGCGAGGCAGAAAAGATCATTCAGGAGGCGCAGGGCTATGCCACAGAGGTGGTCAACAGGGCCCAAGGTGATGCAGAGAGATTTTTGGCTGTATTGGAGGAGTACAATAAGGCAAAGGACGTAACCCAAAAACGCATATACATAGAAAAGATGCAGAGTATCCTTAAAAAGGCAGGAGTGAAGTTCATTATAGACGAGCAGGAAAAGGGGATATTGCCGTTTCTAAATTTAACGGGCAAAGATAGATAATTAGGAGGGGAGATATGAGATTAACCATAGCAGGAATAGTTTTGTTATTGATTGCAATATTTGTTGGTTTGTCGTCTGCATATATAGTCGACGAGACCCAACAGGTAATCATTACCCAATTTGGTAGGCCAGTCGGCAAGCCTATTATCAAGGCAGGGCTTTACTTTAAACTTCCCTTTATTCAGAAGGCCAATTACTTCGATAAAAGGATTCTCGAGTGGGACGGAGATGCGAACCAGATCCCGACGAAGGATAAGAGATTTATCTGGGTGGATACCACTGCCCGCTGGCGCATAAAGGATCCTCTTACCTTTTTTAGGTCAGTAAGGGATGAGCTTGGAGCTCAGGCCAGACTTGACGATATAATTGACGCGGCAGTGCGCGATGCAGTGAACAGCAATCGGCTTATAGAGATAGTGCGTTCTACCAATCGTATTGTTGAGCAATTTTCCGGCGACCACAACAAAGCAGATACGATACAGGTTGGATTAAAGGAAAAGATAAACAAGGGCAGGGAAAAGATAAGGGAGCAGATATTTGCCCACGCCAGCCAGATGGTCAAGGACCTTGGGATAGAGTTGATAGATGTCCAGATAAAAAGGGTAAACTATGTAAAAGAAGTCCGTCGCAAGGTATACGATAGGATGATTGCCGAGAGAAAGCGTGCGGCTGAAGAGTACCGTTCTCAAGGCAGGGGGGAGCAGGCAAAGATAGAGGGACAGACAGAAAAAGAGTTAAAGCAGATTATGTCTGAGGCCTATAAAAATGCCCAGATAATAAAGGGCAAGGCCGATGCGCAGGCATTGAAGATATATGCTGATGCGTATAAAAAAGGTGTTGAGTTTTTTGAATTTACAAAGATGCTGGATGCATACGATGAAGTGGTGGATGCAAATACAACAGTAATCCTTACAACCGATAGTCCGTTTTTGAAGTTTTTAGGGAATAAAAAACCTGTAACTAGCGGACAAGAGTAGCCTAAGGGAGAGTGCAGTATGAAGGAGTTGAAGGTTGTTTTTCCAGGTAGGAAAAAGATAGACGTTGAAGTAGATGGCTTTGTTATAAAGACAGATCAATCCCCTAAAGGAGGTGGGGAAGGCTCTGCGCCTGAGCCGTTTGATTACTTCCTTGCATCTTTGGCAGCCTGTGCCGGGGTATATGCCCTCAACTTCTGTGAAAAAAGGGGAATAGAAACAAGGGGATTGGCATTGGCGTTGAGGTGTGAATGGAATAAAGATAAACGGCTCTATGATAGAATGGAGTTTATTTTGACACTGCCAGATGGATTTCCTGAGAAGTATAAGGATGCTATAATAAGGTCAATGCAGTTGTGTACAGTGAAGCGGCATATGGAGGAGATGCCGCAAATGGTATTTTCTTTAAAATAAGGGGGTGGGGTATGGCATTTATGAACTGGTCGGATGAGTTCTCGGTTAATGTGCGAGAAATAGACGAGCAGCACAGAAAATTGGTTGAGTTGATCAATAAACTGCATTCTGCAATGGCTGAGAGAAAAGGTAAAGAGGTGTTGGGAGCGATTATAAAGGAGTTGATGGATTATACGGCATATCATTTTTCTACGGAGGAAAAATATTTTGAAATGTACAATTATCCAGATAAAACTGCCCATATAGAAGAACACAATGCCTTTGTCAGGAAGGTTCAGGAATTTCAGAAAGGCTTTGAGGCCGATAAGATCTTATTATCCGTTGATATTATGAACTTTTTAACGGATTGGCTTAGAAAGCATATCCTGGGCAGTGACAAAAAATATGGTCCATTTTTTAATGAGAAGGGTTTAGTCTAGGCTTAGATTGGTTTTCATATGAATATCTTGGAATATCTAAAGGAGGATTGTGTCTTTTTGGATAAGGCCTTTGATTCTAAAGAGGCCTTGTTTGATTTTTTATTCGAGAAGTTAGCGAATTACCCTTCTGTCATTGATGTAGCACAGCTGCAGCAGGACCTATATGAGAGGGAGGCGAAGGGAGGCACTGGACTTGAAAACGGCATTGCATTGCCCCATGCCCGCTCTAATGGGGTAAATGATATAATTATCTGTTTTTTCAGACTAGGGGTGGGCCTTGATTTTGGTTGTCCTGATGGCAAGCCAGCGAAATTGATATTTTTTATTGCGGTGCCAAAGGAAAAGATAGAGACATATCTTGAGATTGTAGGGCATATAATGAGGATATTGAAGAGAGAGAGTGTGCGAGAGAAGATAATGATAGCTACAGATACAAAAGAGGTCTTGAGTATATTGCAGGACCTGGAGGTTAAGTCATGAAACTGCATATAAAAGACACAACGATTGAGTTTGTCAGGGCCGATATAACTATTATGGAGGTTGAGGCGATTGTCAATGCTGCAAATAATATGATGTTTATGGGTGGAGGGGTCGCAGGTGCCATAAAGAGAAAGGGTGGAAAGGAGATAGAAGACGAGGCCAGGGCTCTTGCACCAATAGAGATTGGAGAGGCTATTATTACCTCTGCTGGCAGTCTTCCCTCGAAGTATGTCGTTCATACGGCTACAATGGGAATGGATTTTAAGACAGACTATGATACCATTCGCAGGTGCACAAGGGCAGTATTGGATCTTTGTAAGGAAAAAGGGATCTTTGAGGTAGCCTTCCCTGCTCTGGGGGCAGGAGTTGGGGGGCTTGATGTGGCACTGGTGTCGAAGATAATGGCTCAGGAGGTCTTTAAGGCAATTATGGAAAATCGTGCTCCGAGGAAGGTATATTTCGTATATTATTCAGAGAAAGATTTTAAAGAAGGTTCCTTGGCATATCGCTATCTAGAACACCTTGAGTTTAAGTCTATAGAAGGACCCTTCTTGACTGTAGATGCCGTTGTCTTTGATAGTCTGGAGTCACCGAACAGAGTGGTATTGATAGAGAGGAAAAACCCTCCCTTTGGCTGGGCCTTGCCAGGGGGATTTGTCGACTATGGAGAGAGCGTGGAAGAGGCGGTAAGGCGCGAATTGAAGGAAGAGACAGGGCTTGACTACAAAGATTATCGGCAGTTAAAGGCCTATTCGGATCCAGAGCGGGATGAACGCTTCCATACAGTAACCATTGCCTTCCTTGGATGGGCCAGTGGGGAAGTTCGGCCTGCCTCTGATGCGGCCAAGGGGCAATGGTTTAAACTTAGCGACCTTCCAGAAAAGATCGCCTTTGACCATCGAGATATCATAAATGATGCTCTGTTCGCAGTTACGAAAGATAGAGAAGTTTGATGCATAATCCAATAGTATTAACTAAAAAGTCAAAAGTAAAAACTGATTTTGTTTTACAGAGGGGAGGTAGATTTAGAGGGAGTAAGGCGTTGCGCAGGAAGTGGGAGCTTGGCCGACAAGAGGTAATGGAATAAAGGATAAAATAAAAAGATTTAAGGTTTTAAGCTGTGGATTTGACTTTTGAGATTTTAGATTTGAGTTATATTTGGAGGAGGAAAGAGCTTTGATTAACAGGGCGATGGAAAATAAAGAATTCTAATGGATAATCCGGGATAATCCAAAAAATATGCACTATAAATTCCCTTTCCAATTAGATGAGTTTCAAAAGAAGGCAATAGAGGCAATAGAAAAAAACAAATCTCTTCTGGTTTCGGCTCCAACAGGGGCAGGCAAGACCGTTATTGCGGAATACGTAATCGATAGATGCCTGGCGAAAGGGGTAGGTGCGGTTTATTGTGCGCCAATAAAGGCACTAAGTAATCAAAAGTTTCGCGATTTCAAGGCCCGCTATGGAGAAAACAAAATAGGTATATTGACAGGAGATGTCAGCCTTAATCCTGGTGCCCCGATACTTATAATGACTACCGAGATCTTTCGAAATAATATCCTGGAGAGTCCTTACCGCCTGGACGATAAGTTTTGGGTGATATTTGATGAGATACATTATATAGACGATATAGAAAGGGGCACTGTATGGGAGGAGTCCATTATAATGATGCCTTCCCATATGCGACTGTTGGGATTGAGTGCCACGATACCCAACATAGACGAATTTGGAAACTGGATCCGCCAGGTGCATAACTTTGAGTTGGAGATAATCACTGAAGATAAGCGGCCTGTGCCTCTAGAGTACAGGTTTCAATGCAATAACGAGATAATTATGTCGATCTCTTGTCTGAAAGAAGACTGCTATCCCTGGCTTGCAGACAAGAAGATCCCTCATGCTTGGGATAAGGGAATGGTTCCGAACAAGCTGCACAGTTTATTGTATCACCTTAAGCAGGAGGAGCTCTTGCCTGCCATATACTTTTCCTTTAGTAGGCGGCGATGTGAATATCTAGCCAGGGAAGCAATACGAGCCGATTTTCTGACGAGACAGGAGCGACAGGAGATTACGGATTTCTTTTTCAATTTACTGGATAGATATAATATAGAGACAGATAGAGCAATCAGGGATATGCTTGAGCTTATAAAGAGGGGAATTGCCTTCCACCACGCTGGGATGCTACCTACAATGAAGGAGATAATAGAACAGCTGTTTACTTCACGCCTTATAAAATTGATATTTACCACCGAGACCTTTGCCCTGGGCATTAATATGCCTGCACGCACAGTCATCTTTGACGAACTCAGAAAGTATTATGGTACCTATTTTGGAGACTTGCGCACGCGTGATTTTTACCAGATGGCTGGGAGAAGCGGCAGGAGGGGGATAGATGAGAAGGGCTATGTCTATGTACGTATAAATCCCTCTCATATAGACTTCTATGCCCTTAAGAGGATTATATACGGCAGGCCAGAGAAGGTTATAAGCCAGTTCAATATGTCCTATGCCTCGATTCTCCATCTCTATAAGGATCTCCAGGATAGGCTTATAGATATATACCCCCGTTCATTTGCCTTTTTTCAGTCAGGCAAGAAACAGCATAGACAGGATATACGGCTTATAAGGGCCAAGATAGACCTTCTAAAACAGCTTGGTTATATCCGAAAAAACAGGCTTACGAACAAAGGATTGTTTGCCAGCTTCGTCTATGGATACGAATTACCAATAACTGAGCTTTACGCATCGGGTTTTCTGGAGAGACTTAATTGTAAGGAACTCCTGGCATTGATATGCGCGATAATATTTGAGCCTCGCAAGGGGCAGAAAAAACCTATTCTTCCCAAGAATATAAAGCAGATTCAGAAGAAGTCTGCCAAAGAGATCCGTAGGATTATTCGCATGGAACACAAAATGGACATCTACCCTCATACCAAGCGACCTCACTTTCACCTCTCCCTAGCCATAATCAAATGGGCGGAAGGAGAAGAGTTTGAGAGATTGCACAAGTATACTGATGCAGATCCTGGGGAGATAGTCCGTTACTTTAGGATGGTCATCCAAACATTAAAGGATATATCCAATGTAGAAATAATTTCTGACCAGTTCAGACAGACTCTCTATTGTGCTATGGATAGCATAAACCGGGGGGAGGTAGATGCTGAGCGCCAGCTTAGGGTATAGCTTTGATAGCAAAATAAAGGTTAATATATTGGGCTTAATTTAGTAGGAGGTGGAGGATGAAGTTGATTCACTTTTACAGGTTTGTTAAGCCTTTAGTCTTAATGGTTTTATTGCAGGTGGTTGGTTTTCTTTGTCTTTCGGATATTTTGTTGGCCAGGGTCGGTATAAAAAAGGTTAGGATTCCAAATTTTAATTCTGCCGTGAAGGCTACTGGTTTCTTTGCTATTGGTATAGATGGACGGACACATAAGTTATGTCTATCCAACGGCTCTGCCTGGAGTGAGATAAGCTACAGTGGTGGAATAAACACCGCCAATGCCTTTATTGCCCCTACTAGGGGATATTCCATAGAAGCAATAGCATCGGCCCCAGGGGGTGTCTATGTGTACGATAGTGTGAATCATGTGATTATGTCTGGTCAACAGAGATATAAGTTAGATACCTATGTTGGAGAAGTAACCGGTATGACCTTCTGCGAGGGATATATCTATCTATGCACAGGTAGTGGAGATGTCTATAAATTGGCCCTGGAATCAGGTAAGGCCGAGGTTGTATTTCATAAGAAGATAAGGCCTGGATTGTGTGCTATGGCCTCATATGGGACCAGGCTTTTTATGGCAACTCCTCGCGCAATTTATCTATACAATACAGAGTTAATCCCTGTAAAGACCTACTACCCAGCTGTCTCTATCTCAGGCCTTGCGGCTGTTTCAGAAAGCACCTTGATTGCTGTATCTGCAGATGGCGGTTATTTGTATGAAATAGAATTGTAGTGTTTGGTTCTATATAAGAGATTAATAACCCATCATGTAGTTTGTATTTTTTATTTAGTGCAGGGCATTATTTCAATATCCAAAGATATACGATTTGTTTTTGACAACTGCAATTTTAATGCTATGCTATAGTTAATTGAATGTTTTTGAAACTATTTGTATAGAGAGGTAGATGTGAGAAGATTTATTGTTTGGTGGGTGTTTCTTTTTTCCCTCCTCTTTTTTATCACAGACCATTCCTATGCGTTAGTAGTCTATCCTAGAATGGCATATACCTATGCTTACAGTTACGCACGCCTTGGCCGGAGACCAAATTATCGGCAGGATAGAGACTACCTATATTGGTTTACAAATAAGTCTTTGGAGAGCCAATCGAAAGCGGTAAGTTATGGAGGCTGGGGTGGTCAAGAGGTTTATGCAAGCAATAGTGTGAAGGCCAGATGGCAGGATGCCTCTCAAGGGCATATAGATATCTATCAAGCTTGCACGATTAGAAATTATAATTTTTCTATGGGGATTGGAATCCGTTCTGAGTTGCTTTATGAATTTGCTATATCTGCCCCTGCTATTCTTTCTATGGACTATGAAACATTGTTTAGTGGAATGTCTCAGGCCTGGCTAGGGCCTTTCAATGTGCGTATCTTTATGCCTAATGTTAACGGTTCTTGGGAGATAATTGCAGAACAGAGCCTTGACTTAGGTCAGACCGGTAATCTTCAGATATTGTTGTATAACCCTGCTCGTTATAGATTATTTTTACAGACCATTATGGATGAAAGAGGTATATATGGAAGATGGTATGGCAGGAAGATAGGCTATTTTGATTGGAGGCTAGAGAAAGCCTCCCTGCCTGTGCCTGAACCGGCCGCTGGGTTGCTATTTCTTATTGGACTCCCATTTATTCTCCACAGTAAAAGTAGGTTTTAATTTTCTTGTCTTGTTTCGCTATATATGGTGAGGGTAAAAAATAATAGGAGCAATCCACCTTTTGATTGTCCCCTCTTTTTGTAGTGGTAGTCATCACTGCCTTATCTTTGTTGAGGGCGATCTCTATTTGCGACCTTCTTAAGTTGACAACCGCCCGCCATTAATTTATAATTTAATAAATTATTTTAAAAATAGAAAATCAGCAAGGAGGGAGAAAATGAAAATATGGCGGTTTGTATTTTCGCTATTATTCTTTGTTACCACCCTGCCTATAAATTCTCAGGCAATGTCAGTATCTGAATTATTGCCTCGTGCCTATATAGGCATATCCATAGGCAATGGCAGTTGGCGGGTGTTAAAAGAGGCAGGTGCCAAGATAAACACAGAGCAGATTGCATCAGAAATATTATTCCTCTCCATTACCAATCCAAGGGAATTATGGGTAAACCTGGGCGTGGTTAACTCCATAAACGGGCTTGGCGGCAGGGCAATGCTTGTAAGTTCAATAGGAAAAAGGCTTTTTGAGGCAGACCTACGACTCAAAAGGGATGCAAAGGAGATTCTGGAGAAATCCCTGATAGTGGAAGACTACGATGATTTGGATAACTTCCAGTTTAGATTCTGGATAGAGCCAAAAGAGGTAAAGGTAACCCGACAGGGCAATAGATACGCAGTAGCAGATGTAAGGTTAAAAGTCAGATATGAGGCAGAGGA
>WGAY01000011.1 GCA_015494585.1 Candidatus Omnitrophota bacterium
GGTAAAAGCTCTCTCAATATAAAGCGATACATCTCTCTTTCTATCTCTTTCCAGTCATATTTCTTCCTCGCCATAGCAGAGGCGCTGTGGTTGGCCTTTGCCTGATGATAGACCTTCTCGTATTCCGGCACTGCCTTTATTGGCTTTTTATAGGAATTTGTAACACTTGCATTTGCCCTGTTTTGTTCGGCATTGGCTTGATTACCATTATCAGGCGCATTGTTAGGCTGCGGCGAGCTCAGTTTCTCACTCTTGCGCAGTAATTCCCTTGTGAGACGCCCCATCTGACTGATAGCGCGTTTGCGCATAAGCGTCTTATTGCTGGAATACAAGGATTCTATCAGCGAAATCAATATCTCACTGCCTATCACATTCATAGCAAGGAAGTTCTTAAACCTGATAAAGAGATTGGAATACGGCTGCAATGGGTGCGGCAGGTATTCAATCTCAGCCAGGAACCACGCAAGCTTTTCCATAGTGAGGTAATCGGCATTTTCAAGGCCTGCCCCCTCAAGTGCCTGCATATACTTTTTCATTGCGCCTACCAGGCCTCTAATAACCTCATAATCATCTCCGCTCAATACATTGCTCTGCTCAATGAAAGGCAGTTTTGTCCTCTCAACCTCATTAATCCTTTCTTTAAGGGCAAAAAATGCATTTTTATCCAGAACTGGTCTACCAAACCTTCCCAACCCACTTACTTTCATATCATTGTTTCTATACTGCTTCCATAACATACCCATTACATGCAGGGACATAGCACCGTACAGCTTACGTACATGGGAGAAGAATTTCTGATAGGAAATCAAATGCCGTTCTGGACTCAATGCAGATACATCCTTTTCTTCTGGCAAATATCTACGTAATTGCTTCGCAAGCTCAAGCATAAGTGGCCGCTCAATCCACATCATAGGTATGACGTTTGAAAATGCAAACTGCAAGGAATCAATCCATCCAAAGTAAAACGCAATTGCTATATCCTTTGCATTGCCAAGTATATCGCGCTTGCCTCTTCTTGGATTCATCAAGTATATACCAGCTACACCAGCAACAGGGAATAAAACAACAAATGTCCATAGCAACCACTTTTTAACTGCGAATGGTGCAAGTAGTAAAAGGAGCATACTCCATCTCGAACCCTCCCTTATAGCAATCTCATCCAAAAAGTAAATAGTATCCCTAAGCATTCTATAGACTACCGCTGACTTCTGTGTAGTACGATTGAATTTTGCCAATATCTGCGGTCCAACAATTCCTGTTGCATCTCGATATTTGTATATCCAGTTCACAAAATACCAGTAGAAACGGGTTGCCAGATCCTTAAGAAATTTTAAACTCCCCTTTATCCAACCCATATCTCTATCATATACATTATAAAACAAACTACCATAACTTATTGCCTGAGATAAGAATATAGAACCTATCCAGGAAAGCAAACATACACCAACGAATAGATTTAAAAAGCCTAATGCCGTTCCTATGAAATAAAATGCTAAAACATTGTGTACTGCTCTTGGAATAAGGCTCTTTTTGTTATAAAAGCCAAAACCATCTGTTACAGTGTTATCTATTTTATTAACCAATTCCACAAATGGAGACAACAACCATCTTATACCTGGTTTCCTAACTGTGGCTTCAACAGCATCGCTGGCCCATTTGTAGGCACTAACCCTATGTGGAGTATAGAGGAACATCCAGTTCTTCCCAAATGAAATAAATGAAACTTTCTGATTAGTGTAGCCTCGAGATCTAAAGGTAATGGCCATTATAGCATCCTCTGCAACAGAATCATCTCCCTCAAGCCCGTCTGCCCATCTCATAGGGGCTGTGCGGGCCCAGAATTTGCCATAGGCAGTAATCTCTCCCATCAGCTTTTTTCCTATCTGAGAATGCAGATAAAATGCATCTTCCGCACTAGGAACGATGTTTCCAATAATACCGAATCCTCTACTAATATAATGTTGGAGATTAGGCAAAGTAATACCTAACCTACGATCAAATGTATAATTGAACATAACATTCGGGAAAAACCATGCATCTTCAAAACGTGTTTGATGATCTGCATCCAACATTAAGAGAGCAGGACCAACCACATAAGGAAGTACTATAGTTAAAGCATTCCATTTAGCATGGTGCACTAACTCTTCCTTCTTATTCCACAATTCAATTAAACCTTTTTCCAACATAAGGCGAAATACATTATACAGGGACAGGCATTCTTCTTTAATAAAGTTCTCATCTCCTTCTCGCGCCTTACTAGCAAAGGCAATCAATAATCGAGACATAACAAACGAAAGCTCTTTGGTGTCAAAGAAGGTGTCTATTGTAAGATTATTATTCTTATCTACAACAAAATTATTTCCTGACAATAAAGCGTAGCGGTATTTCTTAACAAAAGTATAGAGGAATTCTCTCCATGTTGGATAATGGTAACTCAAATATTTAAGTAGATGGAAGTATCTCCTTACTTTTTCATCTATAATTTGTCTTTCTACACCGAATAAATTCAATGATTCTTTTATATTAGCCAATATTTCTACTTCTGTTAATTTCTCAACATCATTGCTTATCTCCTGCTCATGCTCATTATTAGCAATATTGGTCATAGAATAAACCATAGCCTTGTATCTGTCTGCTACTGGGTTATTTCCTTGATTATACTTGAACATAAGATTAGTAAGGTCCTCTAATAATATATCTGCAGCCTGTACTATGTCTCTATCCGTAATATTTTCCCTCGTATCAAAATCAATATATTCTTCACCCCTCAAAATTTTGTTATTTTCTAAGATGTTCCGAACATCTTTTCTCTTACCTCTTAAGAATTGAACTATCCTCTTTTTATAGATATGTCGTATTTTTTGAATAGTATATATATTGTTGAATATGGTACCGTAAAACAGATTGCTCCATATCTCAATGTAACTATAGAGAGGATTAATCTGTCCTTCCTGTATATATGGATTGTAGTTACCTAGTTCTTCAATTGGTTTACGTCTATTTCTCCAGCTGGTTAAACTAAGTAAATTTCTGGCCAATTCTTCATTTATTTTTATCGTTTCCCCATCCACTTCAATACCCTCTGTCAACGAAATGAGCATTGCATAAAAATACGGCTGTTTTGCTCTGGCAATCATAGACATCCTATGGGCTATTTCTATAACATCTGGGTTTCTACCGGGAAGCACAAATTTCTTCAAAGACATAGTAACTGTCTCCCCAGCAGCCTGAATAAATACTGAAAATGGTAATAGGTCGCGTAAATTATCTGGATCTGCTGTTTTATCTCCTCGCTTAAAGTTATTTACAAACGAGCGGATCCTTAATCGGCGCTCTTTTACTATCTCTTTCTTTGCATCTTCGTATTTATCGCCAAGCACATCTCTTGCCTCATCTGAGACCTGAAGCCCGTTTATCAAGGTATTAAGCCTATCCTTTAACCCTGCCCTTTCTTCATCGCTAAGCTTATCGTATTTCTTATAATCGTCAAATAACGCCTGCCACTGTTTCTTTTCGGTTGGGGTAATGAGCAGCTGGTAATAGTCTGGATTGCCAAGTTCTTCTACCACTGCTGTCTTAAACCAATCCATAAATACTTGCCCAACTGTCAGTTCAGGATGTACGTGAGAAAAAGCTTTTTCCCTAAACAATCTATCTAACTCATCAACTATGTTTTTCTTATTAACTGAATAAGAAGGGGCTTTTCTGTGATAGAGATTAGTAAAGATAGATTTAGCAAAATATTGCACCGAATACAAACTCATCTTTGCCATATCAAATAAAATCACATATAGATACCCTTTCAGAACAAACATAAATGTCTTCTGAATAAACAGTGGGAATGCGGCCACATAGTTAGGAGGTAATATTGACAAGGCAGCTAATCCCAGAAATAGTGATATGGAAATACCTAAAAGCATTGCCTGATGAAAACGCAGAGCAGCGCCAGGTTTTTTCAACTTAAGGAAGACATATCTCGCAATAATAGAGGAGACATACATACCTAAAATAGACATACTCATCCAGAAAAAGGCCGTGCTATTTATCAAACCCTCTGTTGGGAGATATATCTTATTCCACCAAGGTAAAGTTCTTAATATATAGTAAAGGCTTAGCGCGAAAAGCCCATTAAACATAACCACATTCCTTGCAACCTTAAACCTCTGCTCCATACTCTCAACAAATGGGTTCTTGGAGCTGAAGTTCAGCCTATACTTCTCAGGCACCAATTTCATTGACCTAAGTTTCATACCTATGAATTTAAACAGTGGTAGCATATACACCTGATAAAGTGTTTTACGATGTTTAACACGTTGATATTTTATAATTTGACTTTCTATATATAGATTTAAATCTCTTATATAACTAAACAATGATTGTATTGCCTCACTTCTTATATCTTCGCTTTCATTCACATCAAGTAATACATCTATTACTTGCTGTATTTTGCCAGCCAATTCTCTGTATATACTGTTATTTTCAACACTGTGGAGCCTGCCATCCATAGAAGTATCGTCTTCTCCATTTAGGAACCTGAATGCATCATTTAATTCCTCCCATAGAACGGCATACCTTTGATATATATCCTCTGTCCCATATTTGTCTTTTAGAAGCTCAGCTTTGACATTAAGGAAATACCTCATCTTTCCTTTTAATGCCTTTTCCAATACCTGTATTGCTTGTATAGCTGCTCTACCTTGGTCAGAATTACTGTGCCAGTTAGGTAATAGTTCATTTATGCGCTTATACAAATACCTTTCCATTGGTCCTTGACCAGAGAAGGGGACCATATGTACTATAATGGCCATTTTCAATACCAGTTCTTCAAGACTCACTAATCTTGTTACACTTCCGATATTAAACACAGACTTTTGCCAAGCACTGCGCACCTTTTTCTTTAGCTCCCCTTGCTCAATAGAAGAAAGCAATCTATCAAGATAACCAACAGAACGCACTTTCGGACTAAACATATAAAGCGTCTTTTTACCACCAGGATTATTGGGAATAGCAACGACAATTCCCTTAGATGTAAGGATATTTAATTCTTCCTCTGTAAATGTTCCATTTGGAATAAAAAGCTGAGGCTCTATCCTATCAGACAGGTCATCATTTGATATGAAATACAGCCCTGAAGGAGAAATTTCTCGAGACAGCTCTGCTTCTTCAACATCAATAGCATACATTATCATTCTAATAATAGCATAAAATAGATTGGTATATTCCCCTTTGTAATTATCCTTATCAGGAGAAATACCCATACCCAAATTATGAAATAACTCGGCAAGTCTTTCCTTCAGCTCCTTGACCACTAGGGGCTTCATCACATTGCCATCGTAATATGCCTTACGCATTATATTGGCATACAGGCGTTTGAGATAATTATAGGTAGAAAGGCTCTCTCTTATCTTTTCCATATTTTTCAGAATACCTATGATCTCTTCATAAGTAATAAATCCTTTCTGGATCAGATTATCTACCACATCTACGAAATCTATTATCTCTCCATCTTTTACCTCTTCCTTCCATTCAGGAACTTTATAGGCATTAAATATATTCCTGACTGATTGGATATTTCTATCATTTAAAGACTCAATATCTTCCTGTGTGGGTAAGTCTCCATCATAATGCCTTATTGAAAAGGACTTCTTAACAATCTCATATGCCTTATCAAGTCTCCTTCTTTCCTTTGCACCTTGCTTTAGATCAACTCTGCTCAAGTAATCATCCTTGAAAATTTTCAATTTATTAATAAAATCATCATAAGTTGTAAAACCACCACTGTTTTTCCTTATAGCCATAATTTTCGATGCAAATTCTTCTGGAAAGCCCCATCCTCTAAGTATCCCAAGGTCTGCCATATTTACGTGGCTTTCTGGGGCGTAGCTTATTCTGGTGCGGACGAGGGATTTAAAGAGTATGGTTGAAACAATTGCAAATGATGCAAACATGAATAGGAAGAAACCATCTATAAGCCATCCCATGTAATCTAGAAAACTCAGGAATATATTGTTAGAGTGATCAAGACGAGGAGATACATAGTTATCCATAGAATTATAGTCTTTTTTACCTGAATGAGAAAATCTACCATAACTTATATCGTACAACGTGGCATTAATATCATTTGTATCATTATTGTTTGTGTCCTTATATTTCGTAGCATCTATTATCCTATCTATCCTTTCAATATCTGTTTCCTTAAATAGCCTTATAACTCTGGTATATAATGAATTCCAATCACCAATAACCACCTGATTATCGCTCTTGCTGCGACTTATTGAATCAACATCCCAGTATCCGAATGTCTTGGTATAAAGCTTTACCCCATTTAGCATCACAGAACGTTTATACGGCTTATCAACCCTACCATATTTATCTGTCAAATATTCCTCTATAACAAGAAAGTGCTCTTTCTTTCCGTTTACCTTCATCTGGACAAGATAACTGCGATAGATAGAATGAGGAGTAATATTCACCTTACCATTGCCTTTAATAAATAACTCCTTAGCCGCTATCAAATCCCTAAAGAATGCAGATGGATCAAGCGAATAGGAATTATAGGGCAATTCATTGGGGCTATTTACTACCA
>WGAY01000012.1 GCA_015494585.1 Candidatus Omnitrophota bacterium
AGATAACTGCGATAGATAGAATGAGGAGTAATATTCACCTTACCATTGCCTTTAATAAATAACTCCTTAGCCGCTATCAAATCCCTAAAGAATGCAGATGGATCAAGCGAATAGGAATTATAGGGCAATTCATTGGGGCTATTTACTACCAATTTTTTGCCAGGCGCATTTTCCTGAGGCACACCTTCATGCAGAGTTGCTATCTTTACCCCATATATTGTAAAGAATACAAACCTAGAACTTGGGAGCTTTCTATTATAGTTAACCTTATAAGTAAGCAGTCCATTCGTCATCCCTACATATTCATATTCAGACTCCTCATCTGAAGAAGAATACTTGGTTTGATCCCAACCTTTTTCAGGATTATACGTATATCCCTTTGCCTTTGGGCCAAATCCTAACAAAACAGGGCCGGCCTGAGAAAGGACATACGGCTCAAATACAGGTGGAACAAATACAATACTGACCTCATTCATATCTGGATTCCCCTTTGCCGGAGAAATCTTGGCAAGCAATCTTCCCCTTCCGGAGATGGCTATTTTTGCACTATTGTATGGTATCTGCTGTACATCAGAGACTTTATCCTTCACATAATCCATTATCCCAAAGTAATACGCAAGGTCGGTATCGTACTTATTCTTGAAAACAGGGACAGGTATTGGTTTCAGGTTATCTACATTATATACAAACGCATTATAATGGAACCTCTTTTCCCCTTTTCTCAATACCACCTTCGCACGACCTTCGAGACTAGCACGGTCTATGACATTAAGCATATTACCTATAACAGCCGTAGAACGAGAGCTATGGCCTATCTTATACTTATCAAAATCCCAGCTCACCACTGCATATACCAGATTATTTTTATTCTGTGGATCAAAGAATAACTGCATTCTTGTATTGCCATCCAAATCCAAAATTGTACGGTAATCAGCGGTATATCTTAGTTTTACAGGATTAAATTCACCTGCCCTGCCATAAAGTCTTCCAAGGACTCTGCTTAGATCATATCCAACCGGATTACTGCCATCGTTTATAAATATCCTATTATGTGTGAGTATCGCCTCCCTATCCCAATTCACATCCTCCAGATAACCTTTGCTTATCAAGCTTAGTTCCCTTTCATCCTTTCCATTGATATTTTCTTTAACCACCATATAAGAATCGGTATTCAACATAAATTTATATGCCTTCAGGACAGGAACAGGGATATTTATACTTTCATTGCCTTTTCTCTTATCGTAAGAGAACAACATAACCGCCAGTACGTTATAGTGCTCACTTAGGCGAGGGCAGAGCATCTTCTCGGATTCGCTTGCAGACAATTTATCCACTATATTTACAGTCCTATTCCAGTCTGCAGCCAGTATATCATCCAAGACCCCAATCACCCCATCTCCATTATTAAAGAGACTAGGCCACTGAAGTATAATCTTTCCATTCAACACGCCATCGACCTTATTATACCTTTCTATATATACATCCTCCGTATGCAGATTAACTATCAATTTGTGCCTATAATCTCCGCCAACAAATTTCGAAATAGTAACCGGCCCCTTTTCTATCTCACTCGGATCAAATCTAAAGCTAAACATATGCCCTTTATACAAACCTACCATATCTATAAATTCTTTCCCTTTATCAAAGATAATCTTTATATAAGGCATACTACTTTTCTTATGGAAACCAAGCATGTAATCCTTAATAATATCGCCTGTCTCATAATTTAGAGACTTAATGTCTATGTACTTTAACTCGGCTGGAGAATAGTGGAGTTTTATGCCCAATTTTTTCTCTAAATAGTATCTGGCCTCTGCGATTAGGTCCTTTGTTGTCTTAAATGGGATGCCGTTTACATCGTAACCTGAACTCCCATCAGGAGACGATTTCTTACGATCATACAGCCTCACTTCTCTTGATACAGCAATATCTCCTATATGTTTGGCCTCTAACTTGGCATAAAACTCATCTATATTGTGCACATCTCTCATTTCAGCAAGAACATCACTATCACCAGCATAGAAAGTTTTACCCTGGGCAACACCATCTTTATATCTTATGAGCGAAACAATGCCGCGTATTATTTCACTGGCAACAGTGCGGCCGTCCCTGATAGACTCCGTCTGTACCCTATCCATCTCATCCTTAAACCTTATAGTAAAGACAGAATCTCTACCAAGTTTCGTCAGGGAAATAAGGCTCATATGGCCTGGCCGAACGTCAAACATAGCACCTTTGTCCTTTTCTTTATCATAGAAATCCTTCATTAACTCTTCCTCTGTCTGCCCCCAGGCCTCCTCTATCTGCTTTATGTGAACAGAGTAGCCAGGATTACCTGTCTCAGGGTCCTTTCTATCATAGAATGGCTTACCCAAAATCGTAATTTCATTATTGCGTTTTGGATACCACTGATCAGGCGATTGGTTGTCCTTTATATATAAACGAACACCTACATTAGGCACAACCTCATACCTATAGACATACCTATCTGCCCAATTAAAGAATCGCTTCAGGAGATTGGAAAGGATTACTATCGTTTGTTTCCCATCTTTATCTCTTGAAATAAGGGCGCGCTTGCTCATCACCTTCTGGACATCCTCACCAAGCACATCGCTGTGAACCCAGCTAGTCTTATCCTCCCTGGCCAATCTAAATTTATAATAGTCAGGATAAAAGATTGCACCATTTTTTACATCCAGTTTCACCCTTACCTTTTTATGCCCAATCTTTATATAAGGACTGCCTTTTACCTCTTCGTTTATCTCCCTGCTCAGATATCCAGGGTAGAAATCAACCAGCCACTGACCTGTTCTCTTACTAACAACCACATCTACCAGAGGCATACCCTTCTTCTCAATATAGCGACCATACTCATCCTTCTCTGCCGGTATCAACCTAAACCCAGCTCCCTTCTCTGTCCTGACTATATAGGCCTTCTGGGTAGGAGGAACCTGCTCTTCACTTATATAGAACGTCTGGCCTGTATCTGCATTTATCAACCTTATAGGATGGCTCTCCTCGAATTGCTTAAATACCTTTACACCTTTCTTCCCCAAAAACAGCACTCCCCAGGTATTACCCATTCTTACTTTCAATATACGACTGGCCAGTCCATACTTATTCTGTACGCGTCCATAGAGCCTGCCACCTTTAATCAAATCCAGAAGTCCCTCTTTCGTCAGCACCTCAGTAGTAGTGCCCTTTGAGTCTATTGGCTTTTCAAAATAAACCGCACCTATTCCGTCCATTATAGCCTTGCTAAGGGACAGGCCTTTAACTCCAAGCTCTACCACCCCAAAATGCCTTGAATCCAGAACCAAAAGAAGTATCTCATCCGCATCTTTATCTCGTACAGGTCGACCATCTTTTATGACTGCATTAAGATAAAATCTATACGGCTTGCCGTTTACTTCCTGCTCTATCCAGTAAAGACCTTTATGTTCCTTGTCCTCGTGAATGCCAAGGCTGGCAATCAACCTCTTATCCTTTACAAGCGTCTCAAGTGTGAGTAATCTATATATATCCGCTTCACTCAATACAAGCTTCTTTCCATCATTCGTATAGGCTATACCATAGCCCTTCAGTTGTTCCTTTCTTTCAAGGGCCTTCTCACCATAGGAATAAATCACCTTGTACTTCTGCCCAGACTTGGTCAACAGGTATATATCCTTTTCTTCTATCTTTTTATCTAGGCTGTCCCTGGATATCCGCTTTGCCGTCCCTTTATTGATCCTACCAAACACATAATCAAAACCACTCAATACCTTATCTTCCTCTTCAGGATGTATCCTCTCTGAGAAATTCTTATCCTTATCTTGACTCTTTATCAGAGGGATCTCCCCAACCTTTACGCCATAATGTGGTATCGCATTGCCTGACTCCGGCAGAGAGACATCGAATGACACCTTCATCTGGTTCATTGCAGGGACAGGTATATCTAGAGAAACCTTCCAATAGGTCTTGTCATAGTGATCGTTATGGATGCGGGAAACCGACAGATCTACACCCTTGGGCAGTTTGGCCTGAGCATTTAATTTATAAACACCCTTTTCAACTGCCCCACCTATGGCCAGATAACGGTTCAAAGCCATCTCTGCGGCAACACCCGGAGTGAATTCTTCATAACTCGTATAGGCGCCCATATCCTTTGACCAGCGCAGGTATAACTTAAGGGTATTGCCGTTTTCGTCCTCATAGCCTATTGCCGCCTGTGCAGAATAATACCTCTCAAGACTCTTTATATCTATTGGCAGGCTCTTAAGCTGATCATTTTCTTCCCATGAGATCACACCGACCGAATCACTGGTGGCATAGGCCATGCCGGCCTTTGCCTCTGCCAGGAACTTCTTTCCAATCTTATCCTTTATATGTATGTGCTGGGCAAATATCCTGTTATCCTTATCAAGACTAACATCCACATAGCCGGCATAAGACAGTGTCAATCCTTCTGTTGGCATCAGGCCTATATTTTCGAAGAGCACAAGACGATACTCCTTATCTCTTTCATATCCTTTATCCCCCTTCTCAATCCACTGAGTCCTATTAACCAGCTCTGCCTTGCTTACCGCCACCCATCTATCACCTTCTTTTCTATACAGTACAGCTATACCACCTGCCATTGGATTATCATTGCCAGATTCAATGCCCCATACCGCCAGGTCAACCTGTCCGCCCAAAAGCTCAAGCAGGTCTCTTGTCCAGGCTGCATTGCCCCAAGCGCCATTGTGAGAGAATGCGGTAGATTCCACATTTCGATTCACGAAAGAAGAAATATCCATCAATTCCTTCTCAGAGAAAAGATACGGGACCCCAAACTCTGATTTCAATCCCATAATAAATGCATCTATGGAAGATTTAAGTACATCATATCTGCCGCTTTTTTTTGCCGCATCCACCAAAGCACGTTCTATTGCACCTATATCAGGTAGAATGGCCTTTAGATTGGCCTCTGCCTTTTCAAGTTCCTTCTTCCTCCTTAAAACCTTTTGCTTTACATTGTGCATATAGCTAGTTAATACATCATTTATCTCAGCCAAAACCCCGACCACATCCGCTTTTGAACTGGAGAGCTTATCCATAATGGATTTGGTCTTCTGGACCACATCCACCTGTTTTTTCCAATAACTATCAGCCTTCTTCTTCTTAAGTTTCAATTCATCTAGATAATCATAGGCCTTCTTCTCCTCCTTTTTCATTTCCTCCATATATTGCCTGGTCCTATATTCCTTTTTCCTCAACTCACTTGAGAAATGCCTCTTTGCTGCAGGAAGCAATCTCTTCTCAAGGGCATGATTTCGATCCGTCATATACCTGTACTTTATCCGCAACGCCTCCAGGTGCTTCTTGCCACCTTCTATCCTTTCTGTCCAATAAGCTATTGCCTCTTTCTGGTCCCTGGCATAATCTATGGCATCCTTAAGGCGCTTTTCAAACTCAGCAACGCCATTCTTCGCATCCTCTACCTGCACTGTAAGTACCTTTATACCTTCTCTTATCTTCTGAACCTGGCTGCTCCAATAATCCACATCTAACTGACGTCTCTGTACCTCTTTTACCTGTTCATTAACCTTTTCCTGCCAGTAATCTATATTTTTGTTTGCATTTGGATCATAGGGATTTTGCCTCTGGAACTCTATCGCCTTACGCAGCTCCTCTTCGCAGTGTTCAAGCCAACCTTTGGCATCCTTTAGAATCTTTTCAGCCTTAGCCAGTGTCTGCTCTGCTCCAGGTAAGGCATTCCTTGTATCTCTCAACTCAGCCAACTTAGCCTTATAGAAGGCCTTTGCCTCTGCCAATTTCTTCTTTAAACCAGGAATACCCCATTCCTCATCCGTGGTCACCAATTTATATTCTGACTTAGCCCGTCTAAGCTGTTTTTCCATCCAGGCAATAGAATACTCAGTATTTTCATCTCCCTTAAGCATAGCTATCTCACCAGAAACTCCATCAATGGAATTTTCATTCCATACGGTTCGTAGCTCTTCTTCTCCATCATCATTTATAACCTTTTTTTTCACCTTTGCAGGGCCATTTAATTTTGAGTGTTCCTCCATAAGAGAATAAAAATAATTTCTCGCTGAAACCTCCTCCTGCTTTATTCTTCCTAATCCTTTTCTGGCAAGATCATAATTATGGTGATAATACACTACTCCTACTTCTGCCATCTTTATCTGCTTATCCATAAATTCCCTGCTAAGCGCAGAAACCTTCCTTGCAGCCCCTACAGGGTCCCCATCCCAATCTATGCTCACCTGTTCAAGCTTTCTCTGATAATCCTTCCAAAAACGAAGATTCTGTTCACCTGTAGTCAAATCATAGCCTATCGGATATCTCGGATCAGATGAACGAATAGCCTGATAATAGTTCTTGGCCTCCTTGAACTTAGCCAGATCGTGTTTGAGGCCACCCTCCATCATCTCTATAAGCCCCTTTATATGTCCCTCTTCTGTATCAATGCCCTCTAGATAGACTATCAATTCCTCATTCCCCTCTTCCTTTGCCCTCCTCAATATTGCCCTTGCCTCCTTTAAAGCCTGCCTATCCCTATCAATTTGATTCTCTAACTCCTTTATACTAACCTTTAAGTCCTTAAGCTCCTTCTCTTGTGCTGCCCTTGCCTTGTCCAGATTCTCTTCTGTCTCCTTTATGTTCTTGACAGTCATCGCCTTTATACCCTCAAAACTATGCTTAAGATCCGCAACCAGATACTTCATAAACTGCAGTTTATCCATATAATTCCTCAGATCTTCCTGGGCCATTGGCAATTTCGAGTTAATCTCAGTATAGAGCTTTTGCAATTCAGCACTTTCTCTCTGCAATTTTGCGGCATTAGAATAGGCAATAACCGCATCAATGTATTTGCTGTACTGCTTCAACTTCTCAGCGTGCAGAGAACGGGCAGACTCAGGATTAAGCAGTTTGTCAAGCAGCTGCCCAAGCTCAGGATTATCCTTCTTCAGAGACTCAACAAGCTTCAATATATCCTCTATCGCCTTCTCCCCTACAGCCCTGCCATTAGCCGCCTTCAATGATGCTCTGTCACGTTCCGTTTCCTTAGTGATAATCCCCAAAGGCAGTTTATCTACATAGATCTCCTTACCATCTGGCCCCACTAACATAGCCAGGTGTTTATCCGCCTCTATATTTCGAGTATATTCGACTATTGCAGGGTATACCTTCCCATTGGCATCCCTATAGGTAAACCTCTCATCCCAGGTAATATTCGTATTAGGGGTAAGCACTATTTTCAGACCATTATCAAATACTATCTCCCGCTTCTTTCTAATTGTCTGAATCTTCAGATTAAGGGCCTCTTCTTTAGTCAACTTATACGCCTTATGTCCAGTCCTATTAAGCGTATACACAACCGCATAAGGTACATCAATCACCCCATCAAATCCGACAAAGGCAATTGGCTTACCATCTAAGGTAAAATATGATCTATCCACATAGACATAGCGCACACCTTTCGGCATATCATAGGTGTCCTTATACCCCTTATAGCGATACTTCATATTCTTCTTTGCCGTCTGAACCTTCGATTTAAATAATTTCGGACGGTCCTTATCTACAAGTACCTTTATTCCCCTACCATCATTGACCACCATAAACCTGTGCTTGCCATAGATACCCCTATCCATCGCCCACTGGATAATAGACGGCCTAATAGCGGGTACCTTTATGCGGCCGGTATAGGGGTTATACGGGATATTCTCCCTGTCCACAACGCTAATGGCCATATCCTCAAAAGACCGATAAAGAGAAACATCGCTGGTGAGCGGCTCTATCTCACCACCCCAGTCCTGTATTGCCCTTATGTATTTCTTGGCATAATCAAAGGTAAGCAGGGAAGGGATCGGCATAAACGTCTTATCATCCATCCACCACTTCACTTTACGCAGAAAGCTCTCTGTCTCAAATCCATTCTTTGCCTTATCCTTCATATCATAGAACATCAGGGCCTGAGCAAGTATCTCTGGCTTCTTGTCCTTTGCGACCTTTATGATATACATATACCTGCCCTGCCTGTACATAAAGTAATTCACATCGGGATTTGTATTATAGACCGCCCTTTTCACCGCAGCCCTGAAGTGATCCGGCAGGTACACAATAGCGGAAAAGTCGTGCTTAAAGGGATTCCTTAGGTAGAACATATCGGTTAACATAGTAGTTGCTATCTCCCATGGAAGCTCTATATTCAACACAGATGTTTTTGCAATCCCTTCAATTAAGTTCCCATTTTCATCAAACTTCGGCCCTACCTTGACATCATATTTGATAAGCCTGCCCTCTTTTATAAGGATACCTCCCCTTCCTTCTAATTTCTCCATACGAGGGGCATTCCAGACAAAGTCTACCAGACTATCAAACATAGCTACACCCGCCAGGGGAGTTGCCCCATCTGTTATCATTCCCTTACCTATATTGGCAAGGTTTATAAGCGTACCCCACTTGCCGCCAAAACCAATCCCGATATAAGTATCTCCTCCCAATCCCAGACTCAATAGACTATTAGACATAATATCACCCAGGGACAGATAGGCAGTTAAGAGGTCACCGGAAGGCCTATCCGTATCCTTACTCAGGAGCTCAACTACCCTCTTCTTATTCTCTCTAATTCCCTGCATAGCCGCGATTGCCTCTTCCAAAGCATACCTTATTCCTAATTCCTTGGCCCTGCCGAATTCATAGGTAAACTTATCAAGGACATCCTTAATATCGGTCTTTATGCGGCCATTCTCTGATATATCAAATGGATTTATCCCTGACATAGCGTAGTGATACCATATAGTAGATATTAACGACTTATCGCCCTTTGGCGTATACCATCCAAATCCTGTTGGCACCTCTTCTTTAGAGGCATAGGGCAATGTCTTTTCGTATGCTGCCTCATCAAGGCTCCTTTCAATTCTCTTCGCAACATCCTTATAGCCATACTTTTCAAAGGCCAGGGCCCAAAAACTGCTCCATTCAAAACTAACAATATTTCCACTATAACGCTCCCCCTTAGCGATAAAATCAAAACCAGTGATATCAATCTCGCCCTTTTCTGGATGGTAATATTTAGTTTCAACTATGTTTTCAATAGCGAATTTTATAATCTTATCCGGATCTATCCCAACAGAAACCAGCTTCTCTCTTGGGATCATAAGTAGTGCCCATGCAGGGATATCAGAGGCATAGCTTTTATCAAATTCACCTTTAAGCGGATTGTATCCAGCATAGAAATAGCCCCTCTTATCATAGGCCTTAGGGATAAACTTGGTAAGTAATCGGCGGGCCGTATCCTGATACTTTGCAACCCCTACTACCTTGTAAAGCAAACTATAGGCCGCATAGGCAGAGACATTGTTCTCCGTAGATATCTTATTTGCTCTCTCAGGATATCTTGGGAAATATCCCTCGCCGAACTTAAACGCATTTACCTTATCATTCCACAATTTCTTTAATTGATAATCGGCCAGATTCCTGGCAATACCCACAAAGCTCTTATCACCGCTCTTTAAGGTATATTTCGCAAGGGCGATTATAAAGTGAGACATTGGACCTGTTGTCTTCTGCCTTTCAGCAGGCAGGCCGTTATTTACCCAGTAGGCATTGTAAAAACCATCCTTCCCATCGCCTGCTATCGCAAGGAATGTCTGTATCAGATCTTTTGCCCTTTCATACTTTCCAGCATCAACAAGGGCATTAATCTCCATTGCCAAATCATAGAGAAAGACCTTTCCGTATTCCCTTGCATCGCCAGGATGAGAAACAGGCATCTTCTTGGTAAATTGCTTAACCAGATACCTATCCTCAGACTCATTAATCTCCTTTACCTGTTTATCGATATAGGCCTTCTTGGCCTCGGCAGAAAGCTGGCTGATCTGCTTATTTAGGTCGGTAATTGCCTGCAATAGTGTTGCCCGCTCCAGGATAAATCTGGTATATTTCTCGATATCCATCTCGAGATTCTCATTGTAATTATCCATAGTGAGAGAAGAAACCTTATTCTCCAGTTTCACCAACCTATCGACCAACCTTTCAATACCATCCCTTACATCCTTATACGGCCTGTCTTTCAAGTCCTGCAATTCAGCTTTCAATCTATTCAACTCACTATCGTAAACCTCCAACTTATCTAAAACAGCTTTCATTTCCAGATCCTGATGTTCATTTCTAGATAAGGATTCCCTCGATATATTCTCCTCATCTATTTCCTGGGTTGTCGTCTTATGGGGTGTCGTTTTATGCTCCTTCGTTTTGGCAGATACAAGCAAGGTTATCTTTTCCTTGATAAAGTCCTTATCAGGCAATCTTATCCTATCCCCTGGCCGCAAAATAGAAAGGTCTATACCGGGATTTATGCGCTTCGAAACTTTAACAAACTGATGCCAGCCAACAGTGGCTTTGAAATTATCTCTCCATATCTTCCACAGGCTATCGCCGTTCTTTATCACATATGTGGTTATCCCCTTAACCTTATCAACAAGTGATCTTTTAGCCCTTCCCAGGGCCATTTTGGACAGCTCAACAATAGGAAGGCGTATATTATCTCCTCGGTATAGTTTTGAAGGCTTTAAGGCGGGATTGAGCTCTGTAACCTTAAGGAGGAATAGTTTCCAAGAAATCTTTCCTTTAAATCCATTCTCCCATATACGCCAGAGAGAATCGCCTGCTTTTACTTTATATTGCATATAAGAGGTGTGTTTTTTTACATCTGTTCCTGTTTCAGGGGTTGTTTTCTCTTCTTTTGCATAACTTTCATCTATAACTTTATTAGGTGTTGGGATATTATTCTGCTGGGCGACAGATGGAATAGCAGTATGGTTACCAGAAGTACTATTGTCGGCATTATTTAGGCCGCTCATACCAAGGTTATCAAGGCCGCCAAAATGATTTACAGCTGCATTGACGCCTATTGCCCCCAGGAAAACGAGCCCAAGCGCACCCAGACTCATGGCAAATGCCTTGCCCAGAGAAACCTGAGGTGCAGGCATTGCAACGTCTTTAAACCTATCCAGGAACGAAATCACATTGGACCTATATTCACTAATATACCTAGCCAAATCTTTAGCCTTTCCTTTGTCTGCTGTTGTCAGCCGCACAAAGGAATCTATGGCTGGAAGGATTAGATCATAATCCGTTGCTGCATCTTTCGAAGAAATGCCCATCTCACTTGCCAGTGACACATAATCCTGCTTACTAAACAGATCCCTTATAAAGCCTATTACATCTTCAGGCTCCAGATTTGCCCTGACAACCTCATCCTTCACTATCTCGGCAAAGGCCTCTGCCATCTTTCTACGGATTGCAGGTTCTATTAACTCATCCTTCCTTATCTTCGAAATCCACTTAAGGAGCTCATGGGCCACAGCAAATCTAATCTGCTGTTTAACATCAACATTAACAGATTCCATCTCAGCCCGTCTCTGTTTTAAATCAGAAAGGGCCATATCTTTCAAAGACAAAAGTTCTCCTTCCAAGGAATTCAAATATTCCTTAATTTCCCTATCACTCTTGTTATAGAGGGAGTTTATCTCCATCAGATATCGCTCAGGCAATAGTTTGCCAAGGCGATGCAGGACTTCACGCAAGGTAGTATTCCTCATCTGTCTGGCCGAATGAATAATTTTCAGCCAGCGATCTATATCCTTAACTTTTATGCCATTGTAACTTGGCTCAATAACAAAGAGATCCGGATCAAACTCAGGCAACTTGCCTCCTCTGCTAAACAGATTTTCCTCGGCCCCCTTTTTAATCCGATTCAAGGCACCTATTATACTCTCCGGAAACTTACTATTTTCCTGATCCTCCTCTTCTATTCCCCTTATACTGCTGGAGGCCCTGTTGACTATCTCTGTCTTCTTCTTTATATCCCCAGACTGTACATTGATAAAAATTAGATCTTTCTTATATCTAGCCCCTCTATTATCTCTTATCCCTTCCCTCTCAAACATCTTCTCTATGTCTACAAATA
>WGAY01000013.1 GCA_015494585.1 Candidatus Omnitrophota bacterium
GTTAGAGGGAACAGAAAACCGCATCGCAGTTGCAAGGGAAAGGTATAACTATGCAGTAAGGGAATATAACCGCAATCTGGTAGTATTCCCGAATATCATCCTTGCAAAAGCACTTGGATTTAAACCAAAGCAGTTCTTTGAGGCCGAGAAAAAGGCAGATAAGCCTGCACAGGTAAAGTTTTAGCCCGGTGTGCACAAGAGAGGAGAGGCAAGCCATGAGACTTAGATTCGCAATCTTAATCGGACTGCTCTCTGCCCTTGTCTTAAGCGGCATTGCTCTGCAGGGATATGCATTCGAGATTGGCAGGTGGTTTGCAGAGGTTACAGGCAAGGCCGGCTTCCCACAGGTAAGGCCGGATGAAGATAAGTTCTGCTTTGATCTAGCAGGCGTTATGCCAAAAGATGTGGCAGAGGAAATAGACCAGACCGGCAGCAGCCTCAGGAGGGTCTTTGACATTGACTTTGTGGTAATAATTGCCCCCTCTATTGGCAAGCAGGACATTGGCAGATTTACTGCAGATATCTTCAGCAAGTGGGAGATCGGTAAGAGCACCCAGGGCAAAAAGGGCGTTTTGATATTGATAGACTGGCAGACTAAACAGGTAAAGATAGAGATCGGCTATGACTTAGAGGCAGTCTTTACTGACCAGTATGTTGGCCAGGTAGAGAGGGAGATACTAGATGAGTTTCTGGAGCAGGCAGACTGGAAAAAGGGGTTTCTGGCAACCATTGAAAACTTCGTCTACAGGATCTACCATATGCAGGATAGAGGCGTTGATGTGAAGCATATAAAAGAGACTTCAAAGATAGGCTATTACTCTGGAGGCGCAGGCGCGAAAGGCAAGTTTGACTTTGGGGCTGCCCTGAATAGGCCCCTGCCCCAGACCCCTGAAGCCATAAGGCAGTATTTCAGCGCTCAAGCCTCTCCAGAGCTTGCCTTTAGGCGCTATTTAGAGTTCTGCGCCAGGAATATGCGGGACTATTCTGTTGACCTGTTTAATGAAAGGACAAAGGCCTTTTTCAGACACTGGACTACCACCACAGGCCAGAGGCGTGCTGAGGCCCAGGCCTGGGATGGTATGAGTTATGAAGTAAGGCAGAAGGGCAAATGGGCGGTGGTGTTTCATCCGGATGATGATTATATGAAGATGGCCAAGCTTCCACCCTATTTTATAGAAAAGACAGAGAAGGGCTGGCAGATGGACTTAGACGCAATGGCAAGGGGATTGGTATTTGGCGGTCCCTTTGTTCACTGGGCAAATGACGCCTGGCTCTATCCGTATGTTCAGGCGCTTATACCTGACTATACCCTTGACCCGCGCATGCTGTCGTTGAGAAAGAAGACTGACTTAAAGGCAGAGATTCCAGATGCAAAAGATATTTTTCTCCGTTTTGAATATTACCAAAGGCCACCGCGTCTCTGGCTTGGCGTATATCTTGCAATGACAAACGAAGTAGAGGAAAAATACGCAGGTGTGCCCTCAACCGTAGTCCTTGATGTCTGCCCGGGAAGCCCTGCGGATAGGGCAGGATTAAAGCCTGGCGATGTCATCCTAACTGTTGATGGAATAAAAGGCCCTTATGGCGAACTGCTTCCAGGCCAGTTCTTGGATATCATTCGCAGGCACAGGCCAGGCGATAAGATAACATTGGATATACTGCGGGATTTGAAGGAGAGGAAGGAGATAGAAATTACCTTAGAACAAACCAGCCGAGGGGAGTATTTTTAATAGGGGAGTGATGTGAGGGGAAATGACAAAGGAGATAAGCCAAATCAGAGTAAATGAGATTAAATTCTCTAGGAAAAAATCAGTTCTGCAGTGGCAATATGTATTAAAATTGCAGTTGACCACAGATTTAACCCGTGTTATTTTTGTATTAGAAGGATAAAATAAGTGGGTCTTATGATTGAAAGGGATATTTTACAGCCTATTATTGAGCATCTGGAGGAGAAGGAGATTAGTGTAATTCTTGGACCTCGCCAGGTGGGAAAGACCACGATCTTGGATCAGCTTGAAAGGTATTTAATAGAAGACAAAGGTGTCAATCCAGCTAGTATCTTCCGTTTTAATTTAGATCTCATTAGGGATTTGAGTTTATTTCGGAAGCAAGATGAAGTCATTGCTTTTATCAAATCTCGGAGGAGAGAAGGCGAGGTTGTGTATTTCTTTATTGATGAGGTCCAGAGGATTGAGAATGCCGGGGTTTTTATCAAGGGTATTTATGATCTAAATCTGGATGTAAAGTTTGTCCTGACAGGTTCGTCATCTTTAGAGATTCGCTCAAAGATACAGGAGGCACTTACTGGCCGAAAGAAGGTCTTTTGGATTATGCCCTTGTCGGCAAATGAGTACCTGCGATATATTGATAGGCAATTGTTTGATGTTGTAAGTAAGAGAGAGGAGATAATAGATTACGATGCCGTAAGATTGATAAAGATATTAAACGATTTTGTGGTGTTTGGCGGATATCCTCGGGTGGTTGTAGAGGAGAGTATTGATAAGAAGATTTCGATCCTGGAAGAGTTATACACCAGTTACTTGGAGAAGGATATTGCAGGTTTTTTGGGCGTTAGAAATAAACTTGCCTTTGATAAACTGATATCTTTGCTCTCAACCCAGGTAGGAAGTTTATTGAATATGTCCCGTCTGGCCTCAGAGGTCGGAGTTCAATTAAAGACAGTAGAGGAATATCTGAATATCCTGATAGGGACTTTTGTTATCTCTTTAGTCCCTCCCTTTTTTACGAATAGGAGAAAAGAGCTGGTAAAGACGCCCAAAGTCTATTTTGTAGACACAGGCCTGCGCAATTTTGCCATCAGCCGATTTGAAAATTTAGACAGACGCGAGGATAAAGGGGCCTTGTTTGAGAATGCTGTAGCCAGTGAGCTGTTGAAGAATATAAAGGTCCCCTCTACTCTACACTATTGGAGGACACTGCAAAAGGCAGAATTAGATTTTGTCTTAAGAAAGGGCAGTGGAGAGTTAACCGCCATAGAGGTCAAGGCGAGGAGGCTAGGAAAGTTGTCTATATCTCGAAGCTACTATTCCTTTTTACATAAATACTCTCCCCAGAAAGCCCTTTTGGTAAATTATAATCTGCGCAAGAGTGAAGAGATTAAGGGACATAGTGTCACTGCCTGCCTTCTCTTTGACATACATTCAGAGCTTGGCTTACGATAAAGAAGAAAGAGAAAAGAGGAGAAAATAAAAAGATTTAAGGGTGTAGGCCGTGGTTTTGAATTTTGAGATTTGAGTTTTATTTCAAAGAGAAAAGGAATAGATGGTTGTTAAAGGAATTGAAGAGAACGAAATCCTAATGCATAATCCGGGATAAAATGAGGTTTATCTAAAAGAGGTGTGAAATGAACAGCCGAGATAAGAGGATCATTATACTTGGTGTTAGTTGCTTGGTGGCTGTTATTGTGCTATCTGTTGCGTTGCATTTCTTGGCAAAAAGTGGAGGCCTTTTTCACAGGGTAAGTTTAGTTATCAAAGAACCAGTAATGGCAGACAGTATGCGCATTATTGCAACAAATAAAAATGGTGCGATAGAAATAAGGGCTGTGGGCGCTGTCGGGAGGCAGATTAAGTGGGATGGGAAAGAAGTAAAGATAAATTTGTGGCCAAGGATATCAAGGTGGTATGGAAGTTTGGGAGGGTATTATCCCACAGAAATTAAGGGTATGCTGGTAAATATGGAGGAGGGGCAACAGCATTTTTGCTCTGTAAAAGAACTTCTGCAATGGATAAGATTGCAGAAAGTAATGAGGGAAAGAGATGATATTGTCTACAGAAGTGATGGGCTTGTGATTGGTTGGCATTTTGAGAAAAATCCCCATCCACAACAGGCCGGGCCTTTAGCGTTTCTCTCTGTTTCTGTATGGCAGTGTTATGTCTTGGGGAGAAAGCCTGATTCTTTACCGGGCGCCAGCGATGATGCTATAACCCTGTCTTGTACTAAGCCGGAATGTACAGAACCCCCAGTTGGAAGGTTTTCTCCTCATAAGCCAAAAATAATAAACGGCCGACTCTATTCAGGTAAGGCGTTGGATTTGATGGGTGAAATGGGCATCTCTTATGAAGAGGTTGAAAAGGTGATTGAAAAAGCAGAAGCGCAGAAAGAGGGTGAATATCATATTTTCACCTCCTTAGATGACCCATTTAACACATTATCAGTTATATTAAATAGCTCAGGAGAAGTTATATTTATAACCCGATAGATGATGGAATAATAAGAGAGCTTTGAGGAATCACATTTTAACAGACCGGGTCTTAGGCAGTCGAGTTTTTAGTATGGTAGAAAGGGTATACCTTAGAGCAAGAGGCCTGTATGCAGGAATTGCGGGATTATACGTATCATGAGGCAACGGTTTGCCTGTGCCCGAATTGTCTGGCGGTACTGCCAGGTAAGATTATCCTACAAAATGATAAGGCATATCTGCTCAGGCATTGCCCAGAGTGCGGGCAGCAGATAGACCTGTTAGAGGAATACCTGCCATATTGGCTCCAGAGAAGAAGATACGACAAGCCCGGCAACCGTATCTTGACCCAGACTAAATCAGAGAAGGGATGCCCGTTTGACTGCGGGCTTTGCCCTCAGCATGAACAGCATAGCTGTATCGGCGTTATTGAGGTAGCCTACGGATGTGATTTGGGTTGCCCTGTGTGTTATGCATCGTCTAGAAAGGAGGGTGGTTTTCTTTCGGTTGAGAAAGTATTGGAAATGGCGCGGTTCTTTGTTGAGGCAGAAGGCGGGAAGGCAGAGATCGTGCAGATAAGCGGCGGCGAGCCTGCGATGCATCCTGATATACTGGATATTATCTCCAGAATAAAGGAATTAAAGGTCAATTATGTGATGCTCAATACAAATGGCCTGCGGATTGCAAGAGAGCCTTCATTTGCTATGGCATTGGGGGAGATAGCAAGGGATGGCGGGTTTGAGGTGTATCTGCAGTTTGATGGTTTCAGCGAAAAGGCCTGTGAGGTTTTGAGGGGGAGAAATCTGATTGATGAGAAGATGCAGGCGATAAGGAATCTGCAGGAGGCGCATGTACCGATGAGCCTTGTGATGACGGTTGCAAGGGAAGTTAATGAGGCAGAGATAAGGGATGTTATTGATTTTGCGATGAGTCAGAGATTTATTCGGGGAGTAAATATCCAGCCTGTATGCTATTCCGGCAGGTTAGCTAATGTGGAGAGGATTAACAGGGTTACGCTTTCGGGCGTGATAGAGAATATCTATTCTAGCATGCCGGGTGTATTTAAGCAGGGCGATATCCTGCCCCTTCCGTGCAATGTTGAACGGGTGGCTGTTTCATTTTTGTTTAAGGATACGCGAGGCAATCTTTCTTCAATTGCCGATATGGTGGATGTTGCGGATTATTTGGACGATATAGACAATACCTTTGCCTTTGATTTAGATGGCATATTGAAAAAGGGATTTGCGTGCAGTTGCTGCGGTCCAAAGATTAGCGAGGGGTTTTTGAAAAAGGCGTTTTCTTTTCTGCCAAAGGATTTTCTTATCTGGCCAAAGGCAAAGAAGATAGGATATGTCAACGAACACATCTTTCGCCTCACGATAACCTTTTTTTTGGACAGGTATAACTTTGACATAAAGTCTGCCCAGAAGGAGTGTGTGCATATTATTACGCCTGATTTAAAACGGATACCATTTTCAATGTATAATATGTTATATAGGGAAAGGTTAAACAGGGGACATATGTGAATGCCATCTATATTGCGGCAAGAATTATATGTATGGTCACCACAATCGCAGTGATAATAGCGGTTGTGTGGGATTTTGCGCGCTTTAATTCAAGGCGGGATTCTGTTGTGGAGAGGAAATCCATTGTTGCGACTGCGACGATGTTTTTGTTCTTTTTTGTGTTTTACGCGGTCGTTGTTCTGCGGATAGGGGTGGTTGTATTGCCGGCGCGTGTGTATGCTGTTTTGTGTATTATAGGCGCAGTTCTTTTAGTTTTGGGCGCTGTGGTGAATATACTGGGAAGAGCACGTCTTGACAAGAGATGGTCTGACCACATAAAAATATATAGCGACCATTCACTGGTAACAAGCGGAATATACGGGGTTGTGCGCCATCCATTGTATGCGTCATTAATATGGATGTTTTATGGCGCCTCCTTTGTCTATGCCAATTGGATTGGTTTTTTGCTTAACACCTTTGTATTTGTCCCGATGATGTATTACAGGGCAATGCAGGAAGAGGCATTGCTTGTGGATAAGTTTCCCGAATACAAGGATTATAGAAAGCGGATAGGGATGTTTTTCCCAAAGGTGTTTTAGGGAAGGGAGAATGGATATGCGCAAGGTATGGAAGAAAATAGGGATTGCTGTTATGGCGCTGTTGCTGTTGTACTTCGCTTTCATCTCATGGGCATTCTTGGCATTGGTTGTTGGCGTTGGGTTTTTTAGAAGGTCCAGTGACTTTGGCTTGGCTGTTGTTCCATGGTTTTCTCCTGTCTACTTGATTTGGGTTGCTATTGTTACCGTGTTCTCTGGTTATAATGTATATAAAAACATAAAGGCGAAGAAATATGACCGCGCCTTGTTTTGGGGAGTAGGCTATCTTGTCTTGCCGTGGATATTGATGGCCGGCAGCTGCGTAACATTAATAGTCCTTGGAAAGTAACCCTTTATTTGATATGCCAGATTTTCATTATATCCCAACTAATGTATCCCATTGGGGAATTAGGCCGATTCTGTTTTCCCTTGGGCATATCCATATCTATGCCTATCCGTTTTTTAATTTTCTGGCGCTGGTCGTTGGGATGTTTGTATACCGATTTCTTAAAATGGAGTCCGCATCTAGTCAAGATAGCTGGCAGCCTTCCATTGTTGCCTTTGGCGCCATATTCGGCGGGATTTTAGGCGCGCTTTTGTTTGGAAATATATTTAAATTAAAGGAGTTTTTCGCAGAGATTCCGTTTTCTTTATTTTCCGCAAGGACCATTACCGGAGGGATACTGGGAGGAATATTCGGTAGCTGGGTTGTAAAATCTGTCTTTGGAATAAAGGCGCATTTTGGGAACCTCTTTGCCCCGAGTTTGGCAGTAGCTATTGCAATAGGCCGTCTGGGATGTTTTTTCCGTGGATGCTGTTATGGTATTCCAACCGGATGTGGCCTGGGCGTTGATTTTGGCGACGGCATCCCAAGGCACCCGACGCAGTTATATGAGATAGTATTTATGTTGGGCTTGTTTTTCTATTTGATGAAGAAGAGAAAGATAGCAAGGCCTGGGGAGCTATTCTTTATCTTCGGTATCAGTTATTTTGGGTTTAGGTTCTTTGAGGAATTCCTGCGAGTAAGTCCGCATATTGGGGGCCTGACACTGTTCCAGTGGATTTCATTGTTGGGAATTATTGTTCTGGTATCGAAATATCGCCAATGGCCGAAATAATGTCTCTTTAGAAGATATATCTCCATGCCATGTAAAAGGAATAAGATGTCTTATCGTGCTTTTTTTATCTTTGCCGCATAAAAGGTTTGTCAATACTGTGTTTCAACTGTAAAATATTAAATTCGAGTTAATCCTTATCTTTATTGTGTTATTTATGTTGTTATGAGGTGAGATTATGTTTTCTACGGATGAGCTGAGGGATAGGTTCCTGAGATTTTTTGAATCAAAGGGGCATCGTATAGTTGCCTCTGATAGTCTGGTTCCTGCTGACGACCCAACGGTATTGTTTACTAGTGCGGGGATGAATCAGTTCAAGCCCCAGTTTATGGGTCACATTACTGATTTTACCCGTGCTACGAGCTGTCAGAAGTGTCTGCGTACCGATGACCTTCCCGAGGTGGGCAAGACCCCCTACCACCATACATTCTTTGAGATGCTTGGCAACTTTTCTTTTGGAGATTATTTCAAGCGTGAGGCGATTGCATGGGCATGGGAGTTTTTGACAGAGGTGCTGAAGATAGAGCCGGATAGGCTTTGGGTCTCTGTGCATAGGGATGATGAGGAGGCCTATCAAATATGGGTAAGTGAGATCGGTATTCCAGAGGAGAGGATTGCTCGTTTAGGCGATAAGACCAACTTCTGGCCCTCGGATGCGATTAAAAAGGGTCCTAATGGCCCCTGCGGGCCCTGTTCTGAGATATTTTTCGATCAGGGGGAGGAGTTTTCTTCTTTGCAAAAAGGCCATCACTGTGGTGTTGACTGTGACTGTGGAAGGTTTGCTGAGATATGGAACCTGGTCTTTACACAGTTTGATCGTCGAGATGGAGGCAGACTGGAGCCTCTGCCCCAGAAAAATATAGATACGGGTATGGGGCTTGAGCGCATTGCTGCGGTTATGCAGGGCAAGAAGAGTAACTTTGAAATAGATATATTTGAACCTATAGTCAAAAAGGTTCTTGAGATTAGCGGACAAAAACTATTAGAAAAGAATAAGCCAATCATATACTCTGTAGCCGACCATATTCGAGCGGCCGTGTTTGCTATTGGAGATGGGGTTATCCCTTCAAATGAGGGCCGGGGTTATGTGGTAAGAAAGCTTATTCGTAAGTCTGTGTGGCATATGAAGGTACTTGGCAGGAACAGTCATGGACTTTATGAGTTAGTGCCGGTTATTGTAGAGGTTATGAAAGGACCCTATCCAGAACTAAAAGATCGTCTTGGTGTAATAACTGAGATGATTCGCGCTGAAGAGGACAGATTTTTGAGAACCCTTGATGTAGGGCTGAATCTCATTGAGCAGGAGATAGATAAGGCACTTAAGGATAAAGAAGACCGATTGAACGGGAAGGTGTGTTTCCTGTTATATGATACCTATGGTTTTCCTCTAGAGATGAGCCGTCAGATAGCAGCCGATAGGGGCTTGTCCATCGACGAGCATGGTTTTGAGGTGCTTATGGAGGAACAAAGGCGTCGTTCTCAGGAATCAGGAAAGACCGTGGACGATATATTTGCTCATCGAAACTTAAGGGAATGTGGAAGGGGGATCTGTTTTATTGGATATGACGAGTTAGAGACGAGGACACAAATACGGGCCATTCTTCGTAATGACGATGTTCTGGACAAGGCCAAAGAAGGTAATGAGGTAGATATTATACTTGAGTCCTGTCCTTTCTATGGAGAGTCAGGAGGGCAAGTTGGAGATAGAGGAGAGATCTATTCAGATGAATTTACGGCAAAGGTGATTGATACCTATAGGGTTGGTGATGTTGTTGCCTGTAGATGTATTGTTGAAAAAGGTGAGATCAGAGTTGGTGATGAAGTCTTTGCACGAGTAGATAGGGACAGGCGTATGGATATTGCTCGCCACCATACCGCAACTCATCTCTTACAAGCTGCATTGCGTTCTGTTTTGGGTGAACACATACAACAGGCCGGTTCCTTGGTAAATGAGGAAAGGTTGAGATTTGATTTTACGCATTTCAAGGCGATTGGTAGTGATGAGATTAAAAAGATAGAGTCACTGGTCAATGATTGGATAAGACAGGACATTCCGGTTGAAAAACTGGAGATGGATATAGATGAAGCGCGGAAGTTGGGGGCTCTTGCCTTTTTTGGTGAGAAGTACGGCGACCGCGTGAGGGTGGTAAAGGTCGGCGATGTGTCCTGCGAACTGTGTGGGGGTACACACCTAGACCGTACGGGGCAGATTGGGATGTTTTGTATAGTCTCTGAGAGGTCCATATCTGCAGGTGTGCGTAGGATAGAGGCCTTAGCCGGCAGGCCTGCCCATGCCTATTTCTCACATTTGAGAGATGTTGTTGAGGCAGAGAAGGAGATATTGAAGGTAGATCTGGATGCAATTGTCCCTGTTGTCGAGGAATTGAGCTCTAAGGTCAGGATATTAACTAAAGAATTGGAGTCAATAAAGGCCAGGCATATAGCCGAGGAGGCAAAGGGGAAGGTAAAAGAGGACGGAGAGGTCAAGGGGGTGAAGATTGTTTCAGGGCTCTTTGATGATATGGAATTAGATGGTCTGCGCAGTCTCTGGGATGAATTTAAGTCTAGGGACGGAGAGTTCGTTGGGGTCTTTGTGGCTAAGGGAAAGAAAAAGGCCCAAATATTGTTGGCGGCATCCAAGTCACTATCGAGCAGGCTTGATATGAGAAAGGCAATGGAGAGGATAAGGCAGGTAATCAATGCCTCTGGCGGCGGAAGGCCTGAATTTGTCCAGGGCGGTGTAAAGGATGACTTTGAGTCTTTACGAAAAAAGTGGGATAATGTAATAGAGGAAGTCAAGGCCTATGTAGAAGAGACTCTGTAGTAGATGGGTTTTATATGTCTTGGCTAGAATAGAAAGCTGGGCAGAGGCAATGAATATACTTGATCTAGTAAAAAATGTTGTAAGCCAGGAAATAGAAAGTGTTGGTTTGAAATTAGAGGGAATTGTTCTGTTTGGGAGTAGGGCAAGAGGAGATTATAGAGAGAATAGCGATTGGGATTTTCTAGTGCTGGTAAATAAGGATTTATCTCCCATAGAGAATTGCAAACTTAGGGCTAGAATGGTTGCGGTATTAGTTCGCAAAGGTATTGACTGCGAGATTATTCTGAAATCTAAAAAGGCCTATGATATAGATAGAAAAATAGTCAATACAATATCTTATTCTGCTTCCTTGGAAGGTGTAGAGATATGAACGAATATGTTATAGAAAAAGTTAAACAGTGGGTTTTGAAAGCAGACAATGACCTTAAAACGGCAAAAGATGAGATAAATACAGATAGACCAGCTACAGATACGATTTGTTTTCATGCCCAACAATCTGTGGAAAAATTGCTAAAGGCATTTTTAACATATTCAGGTTTACATATTGGCCTGACCCATAATCTTATGGGGTTTATAGAAATGTGCAAAGGTGTTGATGAGGCATTTGATTCTCTATATAAATTAAATGTCCCTGAGTTAAATGAATATGCAATTGATGTAAGATATCCTGATGATTTTTATAGCCCTGATGTATGAGGCAAGATCTGCAATTGAAATAGCCGAGAATGTTAGATATTTTGTGCTTAATAAACTAGGAGAAAAGGGATTTGTATTAGTAGATAGAATGGATTAAATGGTATGAAGATAGTTCGGAAGTTGAATAAGTCGTTTTTAGATTCTATTAGAATAGAGTTGCCTCCGAAGAAAGTACGAGAAAAGGTAGCTAGGATTCTCGCCGATGTGGAGTCAAAGGGAGATGATGCCATTCTGAAGTACACAGAACGATTTGATAAGGTCAGGCTCACTGCGCGTCAGATGTGTGTGTCTGAAGCAGAAGTGGCAGGTGCCTTTCAGTTTGTTAGTAAGGATTTTGTTTCGGGCCTGAAGCGGGTTATAGAAAATGTCACTGGGTTCTACAAGAAACAGCTCCAAAAATCCTGGAAGGCAAAGGGAGCTTATGGTTCTTTTGTAGGAGAAAAGATAACGCCTCTTTCAAGGATAGGTGTATATGTCCCAGGTGGCCAGAGTCCATTAGTGTCTTCTGTATATATGGCGGTTGTACCGGCTAGGGTTGCTGGAGTAAGAGAGATATTTCTAGCTACGCCTCCGGATAGAGAAGGTAGGGTCAATCCGAATATATTGGTTGTGGCCAGTCTTTTGAAAGTAGATAAGGTATTTAAGGTAGGGGGTGCCCAGGCGGTTGGTGGTTTTGCATTTGGGACACGCACCATTCCAAAGGTAGATAAGATTATTGGTCCTGGTAATCAGTATGTTACAGAGGCAAAACGCCAGGTCTTTGGCCTGGTCGATATAGACTTGCTTGCCGGGCCAAGTGAGGTGGTAATCATTGCCAATCAATATACGCCTATTGAATTTGTTATTGCAGACATGAAGGCCCAGTCTGAACACGTCGGGGGTATGGCAATACTTCTTACTACATCAAAGAAACTTGCAAGAGAAGTGCGTAGGCGTATACCGGATGTCAACGGCTATATTGTTGTTGTCAGAAGCCTAGATGAGGCTGTTGATCTCGCTAATAAAATAGCCCCTGAGCACCTGGAAATACTGATAAAGAATCCAAATCCAGTAGCAAAAAAGGTGGTTAATGCGGGAGCTGTATTTTTAGGGTTGTATTCCCCAACTGCCCTTGGGGATTATTTTGCAGGACCAAGTCATATTCTACCTACAGGTGGGACGGCACGGATATATTCAGGGTTATCCTTGGATGACTTTATCAAGAGGGTGCACCTTATTTCGTATACCAAAAAGGCCTTGGATGAGGCAAAGCCCATAATAAAGATGCTTGCAGAGATAGAAGGAATGTCTGCGCACCTGGAGTCGGTTATGAGGAGATAAAGGTTGTAGAATATAATGATATATACTCTGTGTTGAATAGGGGTGAGGGATGTATAAGGGTCTGTGGAGATGGTTTTTATTGGCATTTCTCTTGATCTTGCCTGTCTCTGGTTATGGAGAGGCGGAAAACAGGTTGGTTGGCATTTCCTTCTCGAGAGATTCCTTGCGGCTTGTCGTGATGAGAGATTTAGCAAAAGATTCCCAATCCTTTGCACGGGGAGTTCTCTCAGGACTGCTATTAAAAGATGGACAGATGTATGTGGCCCTTTCTCCTGATAAGTTTTTGTTCTCTCAGGTGCCCGAAGCTCTGATCTTTTCTTTTGCAGGTGATATCCTCGTTTCAGCCGATATTGCCTTGAAACGTCGAATTAGGGAGATATTGGGGGACCTTTCGGATAAGGATGTCTTTGACTTCTGGCAGGCTGCTTCGGAAGGACAAGAAGAGGTTCCCAAGGGACTAAAGGTAAGTCTTTTGCCTTTGAGGTCAGAGATTATCAGGCTAAAGGACGGGTTTTTGATAAAGGATCTTGTATTGCAGGTGGATGTTGCCTGTGAAAATGCCTCGCCTATAGTGGATATTCTGAGAGAAAGATTGAATAAGGCGGTTCTTGAGGATGCAGAGTTTGCCCCGCTTCGGCAGCTTGCCTATGAATGGCTGGCGGCTCAATATATAAAGGAGCTGCATAGGCTTGACGGTCTTGATTTTCAGGGGGCTGATTTTGTTGATACAGGTAGATTTCTCTTTGTCCGTCAAAATGTACCTTTTGATGTTATAAGGAAGGTCAATTTGTATATGAGGGAGACTAGGCGTCCAGTTGATATAATGTTTAATGGCTGGAAGATCGGTATATATGGATTAATAGACTTTACAGGTCTTCTCCGGAATGCGGATATTAAGAAGGTGGATTTATCTGTCGCTGATGCCTTGAAGAGATTGGGGAAATTTGTCCTGACAGATGATTTCCGACTGGTGTTCAGCTCGATAGATAAGCAGGCATTAGTAAGGGATTGGTTCCGCTTATTTGAATTGACGAAGGATTGGAGGTTCTGGCGGTGGATAGGCCAGAGGCGTGCTCAGTTATTGGTTCTCTTGGCCAGAATTGTTCCTATTGATATGGATATTGATTCCATACAAGGGGTGCATTTGGGGCTGTACATTAGAGGGGATTTTTTTATGGAACAGGCACTATCCTTGCTTCGCTCAGCAGGGCTGGAGAGGCTTCTTTATCCGAAGATAGGCGATGCAGATGTGAAGTATATAGGGTTGTTTGATCCAGGGATGCTGGCCAAGGATAAGGCCGAGAAGTTAAAGGGATATATAAGGCTGGGATGGTTGCCGTTTATGGCAGCGTTTGATAAAGGTAGGGTGGTTGCGGCCAGATTAAACGGACCTACTAGAGACTTTTTTTCAGGTCTCCTGGAGGGCAATCACCAGCTAGTAAATAAGTTTATCAGCAGGGCAATAAGGGATGAATTTTGGTCCGCGGTCAAAGATGTCAAAATTATCTATAATGATTCCCTGAAACAGGCAGTTTATCTGCTATTGCTTGCAGATGAGTTCAGGCCATTTGTTGACCCGCGTGTGGCCAGTCCTTGGCCAATGGTGGTTTCTTATGTCTTGGAGGAGGCAGGTATAGACCTAATGTCCGGGCCAATCGTTAAATTTTCTTCGAAATAATCTAGCAAGGCCATCCCTGGCTTATTTTTGCCATAATCCAGTAGTTTTGGGGTATAATATTTACCTCTAGAACACTTAGGTATTATTTTGTTGTTGTTTTTCCAGGAGTGGATGCCTTGGGAAATAGGTTTTCGAATATCATCAGCTTGTTTGCTGCTGTTGTCTTGGTCCTTGTGCTTGGTGGGACTGCTGGATTTTGCTTAGTGAAGCAGGATAATGTTGCAGGACAGTTTTATCCATCGGATAAACAAGAACTTTTGCATATGATTTCTTCTTTTGTTGGGGCAGCAAGGCTTCCAGATAATCTGGATATTGATTCTGTAAGGGTGTTGATCGCCCCCCATGCCGGCTATATATTTTCAGGACCAGTGGCTGGTTATACCTATAGCCTGCTTTCTAGATTAGATCGTGTAAAGACTGTGATTATCCTTGCACCGTCTCATTATTTTTATTTTAATGGGATTGCCTTTCTCGATGTATCAGAATACAAGACACCATTGGGGACAGTAGAGATTGACCAAGAATTTACAAATAAACTGGTCGATAGATTGGATATTGCCTTCGCTGATAACAAGGTGTTTGAGAGAGAACATTCAGTTGAGGTACAGCTGCCATTTATAAAATACGTCAAGCCCGACTGCCGAGTAGTGGCAGGACTGTTTGGAAAGATCTCTTTTGAGGATATGAAGGTAGCCGCACAACAGTTGTTTTCTATTGTTAAGGACAGGGACGATGTAATCTTATTGGTGAGTACGGATATGTCGCACTATTATAGTTATGATAAGGCAGTCAAAATGGACGGTAAGGCTATTTCGGTTTTGAAGAAATTGGATGCAAATGCCTTTTATCTGGGGATATTGAATAAGGATTTTGAATTCTGTGGTTGGGAGCCCTTGCTTTTTTCGCTTATGTTTGTGTCTCATTATAAAGAGAGTGAGTTTAGGCTATTGAAGTATGCCAATTCTGGAGATACACGGGGGGATAAGTCGCGAGTGGTTGGATATTGTGCGGCGCTGATAACCGCAAAGGGGCAGGGGAAGGCAAAACCTATGGAGGAGGTAGGTATGCTGAATAGAGAACAGAGGAGAAAGCTGTTGTCTCTGGCGAGGCGGAGTATAGAGCACTATTTGCGCACAGGCAAGCGCCTAGATAACCTAGATATAGATGATCCTTTGCTCTATAAAGAAAAAGGTGCCTTTGTCACGCTAGAGAAAAATGGTATGCTCAGGGGTTGTATTGGACATATTATTGCAGATATGCCTTTATGTGAGGTAGTGGCTGAGATGGCTATTCAGGCGGCAGTAGGGGATCCCCGTTTTCCAGCTGTAACTATAGATGAAATGAAAGATATAGAAATAGAGATTTCCGTACTTAGTCCGCTTAAGAAATTAGAAGACATAAACGATATAAGGATAGGCAAACACGGTTTGCTTCTGAGGAAGGGCATTCACTCTGGCCTGCTCCTGCCACAGGTCCCAGTAGAATATGGATGGGATAGGCAGACTTTTCTCCGTCATCTTGCTCTGAAGGCAGGACTGCCTGCTGACGGTTGGAAGGATGGGGAGATATATTGGTTTACCGCAGAGGTGTTTTCGGAAAGGGAGGTCTTCTCTGAGGATGATGAGTCGAATTAGAAAACTTGGTTTGGCTCTGTGGGTGGTTGGTGTTTTGATGGGCCATAATATTGGCTTTGGACGTGAGTCTGACCTAGAGATTGCCAAGCAGGCCTATCGGGATGGACTGTATGATGTAGCAGAATCTATCTTAACAAAGGACTTATCTATATCTGAAGCACCTCTGATTGAAGAACGTCTTTTACTGGCAAAGATATACCTTGCTAAGAAAGATTACCGAAAGGCCTTAGATATATTGCTTTCATTAAAGTCTGATTCGAGTATAGGAAATACAGCTCGTCAGGAAGTATTTGAGTTGTTGGTAGGATTGTATAAGGATATAGGGGACATCAATTCCGCTGTAAATGAGGCAAGAGAGATGATAAAAATCCCTTCCATGGGAGAGACGGGTTTGGACTTGTTGCTTAATCTTTATATAGATACTGGAGACCTTGAATCCGCTCGAGATTTGGCCCTCAGGTATCTAGATTCTGATAACCGAACTATAAGGGCATCGGCTAGGTTCGCCCTAGCAGAGATTTATTATAAAAAAGGGGATTACAATGCGGCAAAGGATGCCTTTGAAAGGTTTATATTCGATTTTCCTGAAAGCAAGTATCTTTCCTCTGCCTATTTTTATCTTGGGAAACTGAATTACATACTTGGCGATTACAAAGAGGCATTGAAGTATTTTGACAAGCTGTCTCTAATTTATAAGGGAGAGGATTTAGGCGGTTATGCAGAGGAATCAAAGGCCTGGTGTTATCTGCGAATGGGACAATTCTCTAAGGCAA
>WGAY01000014.1 GCA_015494585.1 Candidatus Omnitrophota bacterium
AGTTTATATTTTATATCCACATAAAGACATCTCTGTTTATCAGTGGCTTGAAAACAAATATTGCAAAAATATTAGATCTAGTGCTTCTATAGTAAACAAAAATAAAACCATCTATAGATATAATCAGATAGAACGGGCGATTAGGGAAATTGAGAGTGAGGTTGGGATAGAAGGATTTAAAATGTCTAAGATAAGCCGTGCAACGATCATCAGAACTTATGTGGACCTTAATCCTGATAGAATTATCCATCCAGACAGTATTATCCCTCGCCCGTTGATAGACATGAATCCTTGTAAATTGAAAATTGAGGAGTGGATTGCTTCGAATCCAGCTGATGCGAGAGATTTATTAAGATTATTAGTTAAAAAAATAACTTATATTGATCAGCTTGAGTTTGAGATACAACTGGAGTCAGCGTTTAAAGAGGCTGTTATGTGCGTTGACCTGACCGATGCTGTATTAGTAACACATTCTTCCATGTTTGAGGTAAAAAGCACCTGTTGGTGTAGGATGCTTTTAGATGAGAAGGGATTGATAAGCCCATATAAGGATAGGATGAATATATTCTTTGAGGACAAGGTGAGTAGAGAGATGCTTCAAGATATTTCTGCTGGTAAGTATAGAGATATAGTCATAATAGACGATGCGGCCTTTACAGGAGATTATCTAGTAAATATATGCAAAGATTTGATAGACAAAGTACCAGAACAGAGTGCAAAACTTACTTTCCATCTTATTGTTCCGTATATGACTAATAAAGCTATAGATAAGATAAACTATTATCTGTCTAATGTGAAATTTTATGTTGTAGATAGGATAAAGACAATAAAAGATATGCTTAGCGTGGATGAGCTGGAATTATTTTATAGACATTTCAATCCTTCGGAAAGTTTAAAATCTATTTTTTATTTTCAGCATAAAATTGCAAATTATCTGTCAGTTTGTATGCCGATACTTGGTGGTATGGTAAAACCAAAGGGGGGCAACATTTCCTGATCTTTATTATCTTTTCAGGAATCCTTCTGTATTCACTGAGGTTAAATGGATTAGATTTATTCCTGAGGTTTCCCCGCCATATAAGGACAATCATATGGAAGATGTCAGAAAATTACTCATAAATGGGAATTACCATAATTGTCTGAAATGGAAGTAAATCAATGATATTGTTATCTCGCAGGAAATGGGTGTTTATTTGGATACTATCAATAAAATGGAACTTTAGCTAGACTAATGGGGAACAGGACATAATTCTGCTTTTATTTTGGTCACTTAATTGGTAGAATACTTTAGATTGAATTGGTTGGTTTCGGACTTTAGGAGTTGATTATGGAATTATTACATATAAAAGATATATCGGTAACGGTAGAAGGGAAACAGATACTTTCCAATATAGATCTCTCTATAGGTAAAGGGAAGGTTTTTGTCTTATTTGGTCCTAATGGAAGCGGTAAGAGTACTTTGATGAAGTCTATAGTAGGGATATCGGGGTATAACATAATATCTGGAGACATCATCTTTGAGGGCAGGTCATTGCTTAATTTGTCTATAGATGAAAGGGCAAAATTTGGAATTGCGATGATGTTTCAGCATCCACCTAAAGTGCGTGGTGTAAAATTGAGCCAATTGGCACGAATGCTTTGTAACGATAAGAAGAAGATAGAGAAATACATCGAACTACTTAATTTGGGTTATCTTTTTGATAGAGATTTAAATGTAGATTTTTCGGGCGGTGAAATGAAACGCGCCGAGCTTTTGCAGATCATATTAATGCGTCCCAAATTGATTCTATTAGATGAGCCTGAGTCGGGTGTGGATATAGAGAATATATCTATCATGGGTAAGGTGTTGGATGAATATCTCAAGGAGTCAGGAGCCAGCTGTTTTGTGATAAGTCATACCGGATATATCATAGAATATGTCAAGGCGACCGATGGGTGTCTGATGCTGGATGGCAATCTCTATTGTGTAGGAAACCCATATAAGCTTTTTGAGACGATAAAGGAATATGGATATGAAAAGTGTAAGGAGTGTGATATAAGGCATGCATGAAGAATTAAATAATCTCTCAGAAAAGGATTTATTGGATGCTGGGATAGACCTGAAAGAGCGACAAAGGAGTGCTACCTTTGTTCAAATAGACGAAAAGCCAAGCCTATTCCGTACTATGTTTGAAGGGATAGAATTGTTGCCTACCGAAGATGCGATAAAGAAATACCCTAGATTTGAACAATATATTGGTAAGGCATTTTCGGCAATAAATAAGGACTTTCCGCGTGATACCAAGGGAGGATTTTTCCTTTTGGTGAAAAAGGGGGCAAATGTAGTTTTCCCTATACAGGTCTGTTTATTCTTAAAGAAAAAATCCTTCTCCCAAAAGATACATAATGTCATCCTAGTTGAAGAAGGTGCTACGGCCTATGTTATCAATGGCTGCACCTCTGATAAGGCCTCAAAAGACTCACTTCACGTAGGTGTCTCTGAATATTATGTTGAAAAGGGCGGTTATCTGAATTTCACTATGATACATTCTTGGACTGAGGAGGTATCTGTTCAGCCTAAATCAGTTGCTCTGGTTGAAGAAGGCGGGGTATTTGTATCTAATTATGTATGCCTGAAACCTGTCAGGGAGATAGTAATGTACCCTTCGTGTGTGCTTAACGGCAGGGGATCTAGGGCTAGTTTTAGTTCTATTATCTTGGGACACAAAGGGAGTCTTCAGGATATAGGCTCTAGGGTAGTATTCAGGGCAGAGGAGACCTCTGCTGAGATACTCAGTCGTACGGTCTCCATGGGAGGGAGGATTATTGCTAGAGGACACCTTAAGGCTCAGTGCCCATCTGTGAAGGCCCATCTGGAGTGTCAGGGGCTCATTGTTTCGGAAAAAGGGTCTATCCATGCCATACCTGAATTGGAAACAGATTACAGGGATGTAGATATGTCTCACGAGGCAGCTATTGGAAAGATAAGCAAGGAAGAAATAGAATACCTTGCTAGCCGCGGCATAGACGAAAATACAGCCAGGTCGGTTATTATTAGAGGATTTATGGATACGGATATACTCGGCCTTCCAGAAGAATTGAGGATGCAGATAGAAGGTCTCAAGGAAAAGCTCACAGATAGTTCTATGTGATGTCCTATATCCCTTTTGTCCAGAAATACAGACCCACGCGCTTTTCTGAGCTAGTTGGCCAGTCCCATGTGGCCAGTATACTCCAGTCTGCTTTTAGAGAGAATTCCATTGCTCCGGCCTATTTGTTTTCTGGTCCTCATGGGATAGGTAAAACCTCTACTGCCAGGATCTTTGCAAAATTAATAAACTGTGAGGCCCCAGAGGGTATCGAGCCATGCAATCGTTGCCATTCCTGTATAGATATCTCTAGTGGAAGAAGTATGGACGTAATAGAGATAGATGCGGCATCTAATCGCCGCATAGATGAAGTCCGCCAGCTTAGGGAAAATGTAAAATTTGCACCAGTCAAGACAAAATACAAGGTCTACATTATAGACGAGGTACATATGCTTACCCTTGAGGCATTTAACGCCCTCCTTAAGACCTTAGAAGAACCTCCTGATTATGTCCGTTTTATTTTGGCGACTACGCATCCACATAAGTTGCCGCCTACTATTCTGTCGCGTTGTCAGAGAATTGAATTTACAAGGCCTGATAGAGAACAGATAAGGGCCTATCTGGACATTATATGCGAGGGTGAAAGCTTAGAGATAGAACCTCAGGTGCTTGATTTTATCTCGAGGAAGGCCAATGGATCTATGAGGGATGCTGGAGCGCTCCTTGAACAGGTTGCGGTAGTGTCGATGTCTAATGAGATATCTTGGGAAGATATTATATCTATACTAGATACTGGTATTGACAGTGGTTTTGTCCTGGATCTTATTAGGGCAGTTATAGACAGGGATGTTGTAGAGATAGTTAAGTTGGTAGATACTGTGATAAAGCAGGGCATAGACATCGCCGGTTTGCTGTCTTCGATTGAGGAGATCTTTAGGGCTTTGTTATTGGGGCTTGAATCTGTACCTGAAGAATTGTGGAATCTGGATAATGAACGAAAGGATTTTGTGCGTTTTATGCTTGATAGGATAAACAAGACAGAGGCCTTTTATATTTTGCAGGTGCTGATAAAGATGAAAGAATGGGTTTCGCGCGGCATATTGGACCGCCTAGCACTTGAGCTTGGTTTTATCAAGATGGCTGAGAGGGCAAACTTTGTTCCTCTGCAACAGGCCTATGGAGGGGCTACTCGCTATGCCCCAGGCAATAGAGGACAACAGAGCATAGCTAGCGGTCAAGATAGCTCTCTGCTTTACTCGGATAGGCAGTCTAAGAGCACCCCAATACCAAAAGAAATACATCCTAAGGCAGAAAGACCTGCCTCTCAACCAGATTTCTGGCGCAGAATTATTGCTGATTTAGTCAGATCTAAAAATATGTTCCTTGCCCATATCCTTCAGGATATCTGGTCTGTTCAATTGCAGGGCGACACACTTAATGTTGTCTTTGTACAAAAATTTTCTTATGAGAGCATGAAGGATAACAAGAACCTGTCAGTTTTCAGGGAGTTGATTACTCGTGAGTTAGGAAAAGGGATAAGATTTAAATTTTCTTTTCTTAATAAGAGTAAGTCTGATACATCAGATCCTGCTTTTGAGGAAAAAATAAATATGGCCTTGGATACATTTGGTGGAAAAGTGGTTGAGCGGGGACGGTTGAAAGAATAAGATAATAGAGACTGATTAAAAGGGGATTCTGGCGTGGGAAGTTATCCTGAAGTAGTCGAACGGGCCATTGAGGAATTATCAAATCTGCCAGGAATAGGCAGGAAGAGCGCAGAGAGGATTGTATTTTATCTTTTGGACAGACCCAGAGAAAGCGCTAAGAAATTGGCTTCGGCCATATATTATATGCGCGAAAAGGTACGGTTCTGTGAGGTCTGTAATAATTTTTCTCAGGACAATCTTTGTCCTATATGTTCTTCAGATGCAAGGGATAGGACTATGCTTTGTGTTGTGGAACAGCCTTCGGATGTGGCAGTAATAGAAAAGGCAGGGATATATAAAGGTTTGTATTATGTTCTGTTAGGCAGCGTTTCTCCTCTCGATGGACCTGGTAAGAACTCAGGTCTTAATCTAGGTAAATTGGCCTCTATGTTAAAGAGATTTCCGATAAGAGAGGTAATTATTGCTACAGATGCTGATACGGATGGGGAAATGACGGCGCTGTATGTACAGGAGTTTTTAAACGACCATGAGTTAGATATATTTAGGATAGGGATGGGTTTGCCTGTTGGTGCAAATATAGAGTATATGGATGCCACCACAATTGCAAAAGCCTTGCAGTGCAGGGTCAAGATGAGGTTGTAGATAACAATAGGAGGCAAAAATGGATAGGTTTGAAAAGGTGGAATACCTTTCGAAATTATGTAGAATAGGATTAACTCAAGAAGAACAGGAACTCTTCTCTTCGCAATTAGGAGATATTTTGGAATATGTGGAACAGTTAAAAGAGGTCGATGTTGATGGGATAGAGCCTATGTACCATCCTCTACCCATCACCAATAGAATGCGTCAAGATAGTGTCGGCACTTCTATGGATAGAAAAAGGACCCTTGAAAATGCCCCTCAGAAAAAGGATGGGTTTTTCGTAGTTCCGCGTGTTATTGAGGAATAATGCAAGTAGACCGGAGGTTATTATGTATACTATAGAGGATATTCTAGAGTCTAGCAGAAATTGGAATCTGACCAGAGATTATTTTCTAGATAGGATAAATAGACTTGACAGCAAGATAAATGCATTTACCCCAGAAGGGCTCTATTCCGATGCCTCACCCCAGGCAGATGCAGGCCAACTCTATGGGATACCTATTGCAATTAAGGATAATATATGCGAGGAGGGTCGATTAACTACTTGTTGTTCGAGAATCCTTGAAGGATTTAGGCCTATATATGATGCCACAGTAGTGAAAAAATTGAAGGAGGCAGGTGCGGTTATCATCGGGAAGACAAATATGGATGAATTTGCATTTGGTTCCTCATGTGAGACTTCATGCTACTATCCGACGAAGAATCCTTGGGACCTTGCTCGCGTTCCGGGAGGATCAAGTGGTGGATCTGCGGCAGCTGTTTCGGCTGGTATGGTTCCGGTTGCACTGGGTTCGGATACTGGGGGCTCTATCCGCCAACCAGCTGCATTGTGCGGGGTAGTGGGGGTAAAGCCCACTTATGGAAGGGTTTCTCGCTATGGCCTTATAGCATTTGCTTCAAGCCTGGACCAGATAGGGGTATTTTCCAATAGCGTTAGGGATTCAGCCCAGGTTTTAGGAGTAATTGCTGGATACGATGAAATGGATTCTACTTCTGCTGATGTAGAAGTTGATGATTATCTGTCCTATTTGGATACGTCTTTAAAGGGGTTAAAGGTAGGTGTTCCTATTGAGTATTTTTCAGAAGGAATAGATCCAGAGGTCAAACACTTCGTCAATAATGTAAAGGTCGTGTTGAGAGATTTGGGTGCAGAGCTAGTAGATGTTACTTTACCTCATACCAAGTACTGCGTTGCAGTATATTATATCGTTGCCACTGCTGAGGCAAGTTCTAATCTAGCCAGATTTGATGGTGTACAATATGGTCTGCGAGTAGAAGGGAAAGATCTAGTTGATATGTATTTCAAGACCCGAGAGACTGGCTTTGGTGCAGAAGCAAAACGCAGGATAATCCTGGGTACGCACGTATTGTCTTCTGGTTATTATGATGCCTATTATCTGAGGGCCCAGAAGGTTCGCGCCCTTATAAAGCAGGACTTTGAAAATGCCTTTAAAGAGGTGGACGTAATAATGACACCCACTTCACCTACACCCGCATTTAAGCTGGGGGAAAAGCTGGATAATCCGCTTTCTATGTATTTATCGGATATCTTTACCATTTCCGTCAACCTGGCAGGCCTGCCTGGATTGTCTTTACCATGTGGATTGAATAATGAAGGCCTGCCTATAGGTGTGCAATTTATTGCGCAAGCCTTTGATGAGAAGACGATGTTCAGGGTGGCATACGCCTATGAACAGGCCACCCCTTGGCATAATAAACATCCTAATTTGGAATAACAATGTTTGATGTCTATATATATGGACGTATAGATAAATTCCTTCGATAAACAAGGATTTTGTGATATATTATCCCAGATTGTAAGGTAGAGCATAGATATCTTAAGGAGGAACTGTTGTTATGGATAGAATTTTGAGGTTGGGATTGCCAAAGGGTAGCCTTCAAGAGGCAACCTTCAATCTGTTTAGAAAGGCGGGGTTTAATATATCGGTTGGTTCTAGGTCTTATTTCCCGTATATAGATGACAATGAAATAGAGCCTTTACTCCTGCGGGCCCAGGAAATGGCAAGATATGTATTTGATGGAGCGCTAGATTGTGGAATAACCGGACACGATTGGGTTTTGGAGAACAATGTGGATGTTGTTGAGGTCTGCGATTTGGAGTATGCCAAGCAAACCAAAACAAAGGTGCGATGGGTGATTGCTGTGGATAATGACTCTGATATAAATTCGGTTAAAGATCTAGAAGGCAAGCGTATAGCCACTGAGCTGGTCAATGTAACGAGCCGATTCTTAAAGGATAATAATGTAAATGCAGAGGTGGAGTTCTCCTGGGGTGCGACTGAGGTAAAGGTCAAGACAGGCCTGGTAGACGCGATCGTAGACCTTACAGAGACTGGAAGAAGTCTTAGAGCAAATAATCTCAGGATAGTCGATACTATATGTTATTCTGTAACCAAATTTATCGCGAATAAGGATGCCTGGCAGGATCCATGGAAGAGAGAGAAGATAGAGCAGATTGCATTGCTTCTCAAGGGAGCACTGGGGTCTGAAGGGATGGTAGGGCTTAAGCTAAATGTTGCTGAGGAGAACCTCGATGCGGTTTTGAATGTATTACCGGCCCTAAACGAACCGACCATATCCCATTTGAGTAAAAAGGGATGGTTGGCAGTTGAGACCGTTCTCCAGGAAACAGAGGTCAAGCGCCTTATCCCTGAATTAAAGAAGAGTGGTGCAGAGGGAATAATAGAATATTCACTTAATAAGGTTATCCCTTGATTTTTGATGGTAGTTAATAGAAATCTTTAAACCAGGAGGAAGATAGGATGCCTTGTGGTAGAAAGAGGAAGAGACAAAAGATTAAGACACATAAGAGAAAGAAGTTGAGAAAGAGAAATAGGCATAAGAAGAAGTAGACCAGTTAAAGGGGAATGTAATGAGACTGGTTTTTAAGGTGGCACTCTTTTTGGTGGTTGGGCTTTCTTTATTTGTCGCAAAGCCTGGTTATTCGTCTGCCGTTACTATCTCTAGTAAGGCAAAGGCCTATCAATATTTCTTGCTAGGAACTATCCTGGAGGCAGAAGGAGATTATGATAATGCCTTGACTCTATATTCCGAAGTGCTTAAATTAGACCCCAAGGCCTCGCCTGAGCTTTACTATCGAATAGCTAGTATATATATTTACAAAGAGGAACTGGATAAGGCAGAGGAGGCCCTAAAGAGTCTTATAGCCAGATATCCTGATGAGCTTACTGCCTATCTCTGGATTATTCGTCTACTTCTTCAAGAGGACAAGATAGATGAATCGGATCAGTACTATGAAGACCTACTCAAACATTCTATTGCCCTATCTCCTGACAATGCAGAACTATACCTCTATCTGGGAGAGTATTATTTAAAGCAGGGTGAGAGGGCAAAGGCTATGGATTGTCTGAAAAAGGCTGCGAATCGAGATATCTTAGATGCAGAGCCCTACTTTCTCCTCGGTGTGCTTTACGAGGAACAAGGGAATACCAATGCAGCTATTTCTTATTTAAAAAAGGCAATCCAAAAGGACCCGAACCACGATGCCGCATTAAATTATTTGGGGTACATGTATGTTGAGATGAATAAAAACTTAGATGAAGCGCAGGATCTAATAAAGCGTGCCCTGAAGATATCTCCAGAAGAGCCGGCCTATCTGGACAGTCTTGGGTGGCTTTATTTTAAAAAAGGAGATCTGGATAAGGCCCTGGAGTATGTGAAACGCGCAGCGGTTAAAGAGGATCCGGAGATATATTATCACCTTGCAATGATTTATCTGAAAAAAGGGAAGATAAATCAGGCAAGGTCGTATTTAGGGCTCGCTCTCTCCTGGGTAAAAGAGGGAAGCAAATTGAAGGAAGCAATATTAACGGCTATTAATATGCTGCCAGAAGATCAAAACAGTAAAGAAGGTTCAGGGGGCAATACAGGGGAATTAAATATAGTTAATGTAATCTCTGGAGAAGGTGGAGAAATCTAGATGTTTCAGCTTACCAAGAATGTAGATATATTAAAGGAAATTGCGAGAGATGTGCGGGCCCTTATTATAAAGATGCTGGCGAAGGCAGGCTCTGGCCATCCTGGAGGTTCTCTTTCTGCGGTAGAGATACTGACGACTCTATACTTTTCTGTAATGCGGCATGATCCCTGTAATCCTTCTTGGCCAGAACGAGATCGATTTCACCTGTCCAAGGGACATGCATGTCCAGTACTCTATGCAGTCCTCTCTAAAGCAGGTTATTTTGAGGAAAGGCATCTTTGGACACTTAGACAGCTCGGATCTATGCTCCAGGGACATGCCGATAGAAAGACACCAGGCGTAGAGATGTCCACAGGGTCATTAGGGCAAGGGCTCTCTATTTCCCTTGGTATGGCATTGGCCTCAAGGGTCTCCAAGATACCTTATCGAGTATACTGTCTTCTGGGCGACGGGGAGATCCAAGAAGGCAATGTCTGGGAGGCGGCGATGGCTGCTGCCCATTACAATGTTGGGAATCTATGCGCTATACTGGATTATAACAAGTTTCAGATAGATGGCAGTGTAGATGAGGTTATGAGTATAGAACCTATAGAAGACAAATGGAAGGCCTTTGGATGGAATACAGTCGTGATAGATGGCCATGATATAAACGATCTTATCTCTGCCTTTGAACACGCCAAGGAAATGAAGAAAAAGCCTACGATAATTATTGCCAGAACAGTCAAAGGCAAAGGCGTATCGTTTATGGAGCATGTGGTTGATTTTCACGGACGTGCCCCTTCCCCTGAAGAGGAGAGAAAGGCCTTGGAGGAGATATTCGACAATGACTGAAAAAATATACACACGCGACTATTACGGTAAGGCCCTGGTTGAACTTGGGCGAGAGAGACAGGATATTGTTGTCCTGGATGCGGACCTTTCTGGCTCTACGCGTACATCCATGTTTGCCAGAGAGTTCCCGGATAGGTTCTTCAATGTTGGAGTAGCAGAGCAAAACCTTATGGGCATATCTGCCGGTATCGCCTCCTGTGGATTCACTGTATTTGCCAGTAGTTTTGCCATGTTTGCAACCGGGCGTCCTTGGGATCAGATAAGGAATACGATTTCGGCAAATAAGCTGAATGTAAAGATATGCGCAACCCATGCAGGTATAACAGTTGGTGAGGATGGGGCAAGCCATCAGGCCAATGAAGATATAGCTATAATGCGTGCCATTCCCAATATGCGTGTTATTGTCCCATGTGATGCCTATGAGACCTATGAAGCCGTCAAGGCAATTTCCCAGATAGATGGGCCGTTTTACCTGCGTATGGGTAGGTCAAAGTTTCCTATTATCTCGAACCGACCGTCTTTTGAGTTTGGCAAGGGACAGGTTATAGAAAAGGGGAAAGATGTTTGTATTGTTGCCTGTGGTATAATGGTTAGTGTTGCCCTTGAGGCATTGGCTATGTTAAGAGAGAAAGGGATATCGGCTACACTTGTGAATATGCCTACCATAAAGCCAATAGATAAAGAGCTCCTACTGGAACTTGCTGAAGGACATAGCTTGTTTATTACCTGTGAAGAACATTCGATTATAGGCGGACTTGGATCTGCTGTTTGCGAGGTCTTATCCGAGGCAAAAGGAGTTGTGGTTAGGAGGCTTGGTATCCCTGATACCTTTGGACAGTCTGGTGATCCGGATGAGCTTATGTGTCACTATGGACTGACGGCAGAGAATATAGTAGCTCTAGCCACCAAAGGATAGGCATTGGTTTCTCAATGAATTCTCCGATTTTCAGTTGGGCAAAACTCAATCAGTTCCTTTATGTAACCTCTCGTTTGGATTCTGGGTATCATTTAATTTATTCTCTGTTTACTAGGATATCTCTCTGTGACATTATGCGCATAGATGCTATACCTGGCGATGGAGAAATTTCCATTACTATGCACAATGGACCCAACATATCGATGCATGAGAACATATGTTACAGGACTATTTTGGAATACTTTAGAGATAATCCTTTGGAGAAAATTAAAGAAAATATCTCTGTAGATATAGTAAAAAATATCCCCTGGGGTGCAGGACTTGGCGGAGGATCTTCTAACGCTGCTAGTTTGCTATTGTGGTTGAATGAGAGATATGGACTTTATAATTTTGACGAACTGCTGGTGTTAGGAGCCTCCATAGGATCCGATATACCTTTTTTCTTGACAGGGGCAAGTTATGCCCTTGTTGAGGGTAGAGGGGAGAGGGTTTCAAACTTGGAAATCCCAGATAGGTTGAGAAGATTCAGGTTTATCGTGGTATTCCCTCGTATTTCTGTAAATACTGCCAGAATATACAGGGGTTTAAAATTGACAGAGATTGGTGCCGATGTTAGTATAGTTAATCTAGATAGTCCATATAATGATGAGTTCTTTTACAATACGCTGTATTTGTCTGCCAAGCGGCTATATCCTGAGCTTGAAGATATTAAATCTAGACTGTCAGATGCAGCGGGACAGAATTTTTACATGACTGGCAGTGGCAGTGGTCTTTTCTGTCCCTACTGGGACGATAGAGATATAGATTGGGAGAGGCTTGCCTGCCTGACAGAGGAGGCTGGCTGGCGCTTGTGGTGTGTTGAGTCGGTGTGAACAAGGAGGTATACGCTATGCAGATCACCGAGGTAAAGATTCAGCTTAAGGAAGACGCCGACAAAAGGTTGAAGGCCTATGCAGTGGTAACCTTTGACGACGTCTTTGTGGTTCGAAACGTAAAGATAATCGAGGGCAAACAGGGACTATTTATTGCAATGCCTTCAAGAAGAATCAGGGTAAGCTGTCCCAAATGCGGTGCGAGGAATGACGTGACCAATAAATACTGCGGTCAATGTGGTGCTCAGATGCCTCCTCAGCCAGAAAAGACCCCTGAACAAATACAGGCAGAGCACAAGGATATGGCACATCCTATCAAGCAGGAATTCCGTGAATATATGCAGAAAGAGATAATATCTGCATACGAAAAGGCGAGGGCTTCTTCAACGACAGAAGGCGCTCAGGCTTGATTGTTTTGTGTTCTGCGATTTCTATTGCCCCGTGGTGTAATTGGTAACACGCCAGACTTTGGATCTGTTGTTCCTGGTTCGAGTCCAGGCGGGGCAATAATTTTGATGGAGAGAAAGTCTAATCTGTAATTAATACGGTTTAAAACAATGGCCAATATATCTGTAATAGGCACAGGATATGTAGGATTAGTATCGGGGATTTGTTTCGCCTATCTTGGTCATGATGTCCTGGGGCTGGACCTCGATAGGGAGAAGATAGAACAGCTTAAAAATGGTTCCCTACCTATATTCGAACCAGAATTAGACAGGATATTCTCCTATGCTATGGATTATAAGAAGATATCCTTTACTACTGATTATTCTAAAGCGGTTGAGTTCGCGGATTTTATATTTATTGCAGTTGGTACTCCCCCAAAAGCCGACGGTTCAGCAGACCTATCCTTTGTTGCATCGGCTTATAAAGAGATATGCCGGTACATTAGGGATAACGATTATAAGATAATAGTCAACAAATCTACTGTGCCTGTGGGCACTGGTAGGTGGGCTAGGCAATTTGCAGTGGAGATCCTTGGTAAAAGGGGAATAAAAGAGCCCGAAGAAAGGCTGGATATCGTTTCCAATCCAGAGTTTTTAAGAGAAGGCAAGGCGGTCTACGATTTTATGAACCCCGATAGGGTAGTTATAGGCAGCGATAATCGAGATGCGGCCTGGCGGGTTGCTTCGCTTTATGAAAAGGTCAATCCGACCCTTTTGGTTGCGGATATCGCCACAGCTGAGATGATAAAGTATGCCTCAAATTCCTTTCTGGCAGCGAAGATATCTTTCATAAATGAGATTGCCAATATATGTGAGCGACTTGGTGCGGACGTTGATGTTGTTTCTAGAGGGTTAGGGCTAGACCACAGGATATCGCCTTATTTTTTGAAGGCAGGCCTTGGATTCGGAGGGAGCTGTTTCCCCAAAGATGTATCTGCTTTGATATCTATTGCAAGGCAATCAGGTGTAGAACCCAAGATGTTGGTCTCTGTCATGGAGGTAAATGCGTTACAGAGACTAAGACCAGTAGAGGCGCTGAAAGAAAGGTTAGGTCAGCTAGATGGAAGGTCTATTGTTATATGGGGATTGGCATTTAAACCCGGTACAGACGATGTAAGAGAATCCCCTGCAATTAGCATAACAGAGGCACTGCTGGATGAAGGTGCAATTGTATACGCCCATGATCCAGTGGCAAAAGACAACTTTAAACGTAGCCTCAAATCAGTAGAGAATCTGATATTTATTGACGACAAATACGATAATTTAGAGCATGCAGATGCCTTGATACTCGTTACAGAGTGGCAAGAATACTATGACCCTGATTTTTCGAGATTTTCTGGGAAAGTAATATTTGATGGCAGGAACCTTTGGAAGAAAGAAGTAGTGTTAAGATATGCAAGGGATTATATTAGGATAGGTTAACTTGCTAGCAGGAGGTCTTTATGGGAATAAAGATACTTATCACGGATCCACTTTCTAAGACCGGCGTTGATATCTTAAAGGATATACCGGATGCCATAGTCGATGAGCGACCCAAGATTGCCCCTGAGGAGTTGAAAAAGATAATAAAAGATTACGATGTGCTCTTGGTGAGAAGTGGAACAAAGGTTACATCCGATATCATCGAGGGCGCCGATAAATTAAAATTTATTGGTCGCGCAGGTGTTGGCCTGGATAATGTCGATGTAGATGCCGCTACCAGGAAGGGTATCATTGTAATGAATACGCCAGGAGGCAACACTGTTTCTACTGCTGAACATGCCTTTTCTCTACTGGTAGCAATGGCGCGAAACATTCCTCAGGCTTATCTATCCCTCAAGGAGAAAAAGTGGGATAGAAAAAAGTATATGGGAGTTGAATTGCATGGCAAGGTATTGGGTATCATAGGACTTGGTAGAATAGGACGTGAAGTTGCCAAGCGGGCACAGGCATTTGAGATGAGTATCATAGGTTATGATCCGTTTCTACCGATAGAAAAGTTCAGGGAGATGGGCATTAGTCCAGCAGAGATAGATGAGATATGCGAAAAGGCTGATTTTATTACCATCCACACCCCATTGACAGAGGATACGCGCTATCTTATAAACGAAGAGAGACTCAAAAAGATGAAGCCCACTGCAAGACTCGTGAACTGCGCGCGGGGTGGTATCGTGGATGAAAAGGCACTTGCAAAGGCATTAGATGAGGGCTGGATTGCAGGGGCAGCCTTGGATGTCTATGAGAACGAGCCACTGGCTGACTGGGAATGGGAATTATTCGACCGCCCTAACCTTATAGGAACACCTCACCTTGGTGCATCTACAAAGGAAGCCCAGGAAAAGGTCGCCGTACAGATAGCACAACAGATATACAATGCAGTTACAGGCAAAGGCATCTTTAATGCGGCAAACTACCCCTCACTTGCGCCAGGGATGTATGAAGTCCTTTACCCCTATGTGAACCTGGCAGAGAGGTTAGGCATGTTTCTCTCACAGATAGTAGAAGGCAGGATATCATCGGTCTATATCACCTACAGAGGAGAACCTCTGGTTTCAAACGATACCAATGCCCTCAGAAAGGCTATTATCAAGGGGATTTTGTCCCATATAGTCCAGGATGCCATCAATTACGTAAATGCAGAACTTATAGCAGACGAAAGAGGTCTAGAGGTGAAAGAAGGCAAGACTACAAACCTGGAAGACTATGCCAACCTCATAGAAATCTCGGTAAAGACAGATAAACGGATGTATTACATAGCCGGATCCATATTCAAGAAAGATGAACCCCGTATCGTGCGTATAGACGACTTTGATCTAGAGGCAATACCTGCCGGAACAATGTTATTATCATCGAATGATGACAAACCTGGGGTAATCGGCAGTCTGGGCACGGTCCTGGGTAAAAATAACGTAAATATTGCCTCTATGACATTCGGTCGCAAACAGCCCGAAGGTATTGCTATGATGCTATTCAATCTGGATTCGGACATAGACAATTCTATATTAAAGGAATTTTTATCCGTAAAGGATGTACACTGGGGCAAGATAATAAGACTGCCAGGATTATAATGGATGGAATAGGAGAGGCCGTGAGGGCCTTGAGCTATGTTTAGGCTTGTCTCAGATTACAGCCCTAAAGGCGATCAGCCAAGGGCAATAGAAGAAATCGTATCTAATTTCAAGGCAGGCCATAGGTTTCAGACCCTCCTTGGTATTACTGGTTCGGGCAAGACCTTTACTATGGCCAATGTTATATCTCAGATAAACAAGCCGACCCTTATCATATCACCGAATAAGACTCTTGCCGCACAGCTATATAGCGAATTCAAACAATTTTTCCCACAAAATGCCGTGGAATTTTTTATAAGCTATTATGACTACTATCAACCTGAGGCATATATACCCCAGACCGATACCTATATAGAGAAGGATTCATCTATTAATGAGCGATTAGATAGGCTTAGACTGTCTACCACGGTATCTCTGATGAGTAGGCAGGATGTCATTGTCGTGGCAAGTGTCTCGTGTATATACAATCTAGGATCTCCTCAAGAATACAGGGATGTGATGTTCTTCGTAAATAGAGGACAGGAGATGGAGATAGACGAATTACTGTATCGGTTGGTTGGGATGCAGTATGAACGTAATGACTATGACCTTAAGAGAGGCTGTTTCAGGGTGAGGGGAGATGTTGTAGAGATTGTTCCTGCCTACAGAGAAGAGATTATCCATATCGAATTTTGGGGCAGTATAGTCGATAAAATACGGATATTGGGCATGGTTGACAGACAGACTATCTCCGAACTGGACTCAGTGGGGATATACCCAGCCAAGCACTTTATAGTGGGCCAAGACACGCTAGATAGGGCAATAGCTGATATAGAGTCGGAATTAGAAGAACAAGTAAAACTGTTAAAGGAGCAGGGGAAGCTGTTGGAAGCTCAGAGACTGACCCAGCGCACGCGTTTTGATATAGAGATGCTCAGAGAAATAGGCTACTGCCATGGGATAGAGAACTATTCCCGTCATCTATCAGGACGGCCACCTGGTTCTAGACCTGCTACACTGATTGATTATTTTCCAGAGGATTTTCTGCTGATAATAGATGAGTCCCATATTACTATCCCTCAACTAAGGGCAATGTATGAGGGCGATAAATCTAGAAAACTTACATTGGTAAAATACGGGTTTAGATTGCCTTCCTGTCTGGACAACCGTCCCCTTCGCTTTGATGAATTTGAACAATTAATGCCTCAGACATTGTTTGTATCGGCCACTCCAGGTCCATATGAGCTGGAGAGAAGCAGTGGGAAGGTTATAGAGCAAATAGTAAGGCCGACTGGACTTCTCGACCCAATGGTTGAAGTCAGGGGAACCGATGGGCAGATAGAGGATATAATAAAAGAGGCCAGTAAGGCCGTGTCTCAAGGCGAACGCGTATTAATAACCACTCTTACCAAACGGATGGCAGAGGACCTTTCATTTTATCTGCAGGATAAGGGCCTAAAGGTACGATACCTACATTCGGAGATAGATCCACTGGAGAGGGTCAAGATACTGCGCAGTTTGAGGCTAAAAGATTTCGATTGTCTGGTAGGGATAAATCTACTCCGGGAAGGACTTGACCTGCCAGAGGTTGGTTTGGTTATTATCCTGGATGCTGACAAGGAGGGGTTTTTGCGCTCCTTTAGGTCGCTTATGCAGATAGCCGGCAGGGCCGCGCGAAATGTAAATGGAAGGGTTATACTTTATGCCGATACAATTACAAAGGCAATGGATGAGTTCATAAAGGAGACCAATCGCAGACGCAGGATCCAAGAAGAATACAATAAAAGACATGACATTGTCCCCAGGACCATAGAAAAGAACATATCCGTCTCACTACCAATGGATGACGAGAGACAAAGAGAAGGGATAGAATTGGACTTTCGGCAGGAATTTATTGAAGAACTTAAGCGACAGATGCTTGCGTATGCAAAAAATCTTCAGTTTGAAAAGGCCGCTGAGATCAGAGATAAAATAAGGGAACTGGAGGGGATTGCTGGGGGCCAAAAACAAAAGCAACTTTTCGGTAAATAAAGGGAGAATTGCATTAATATTGTGATTGGATCGTCTATCAACTTGTATTATCTTTAACTTACGCCTTATGATATACTTATTGTTAAGCTGTGTATTTTTTCTGATTGATGCAACTTCTTTTGGAATTTAATTTCCATAGGTTATCTTGACTTGATCAGGGAACCATACATGGCTAGATTTTTAGAAAAAGCGATAATGTTTAATGCTATTTGAGGAATTATAATATGGGGGTGGAAGGATGAAAAGGTTGGGATTATTGCTTGGTATATTTTTTCTGTCTTTAGTTGCAGCCGATGCTTTCTGTGCTGTAATCAATTCTCTCCAGGATGCCACTATCTCTGCCGCTGAAAGGATAAAGGATTCAGTGGTTGCCATCAGCTCGGTACAGGTGGTTCAAGTATATCCGGATGTGGATTCTATGTTCTACAGTCTTTTCCCTGAGTTGTTTGGTTATCCGTCTCAGATGAAGCGTATAGGGGTAGGCAGTGGGGTTATTATCGATTCCGATGGTTATATCCTGACCAATGAACACGTGGTAGGGCCTGCATCGGATATAATGGTGCGCCTGACGGATGGTAATGAGTACCGCGCCAGGGTAGTGGCAGTGGATTACAAGGCAGACCTTGCCGTGTTGAAGGTAGACGCGCCTCAGCCCTTAAAGGCCGCTGAGCTTGGTGATTCGGATAAGGTTAAGATCGGGCAGTGGGTGATGGCGGTGGGAAATCCATTTGGCATTGCCTTTCAATCTGCTGAGCCCAGTCTGAGTGTGGGTATAGTAAGTGCGGTCCATCGTTCCCTGCCAGAGGCGATGTGGAGGGGCCGAAACTACGTTGACCTTATCCAGACCGATGCGGCAATAAATCCGGGTAACAGCGGCGGGCCATTGGTGGATATGGATGGCAGGGTAATAGGGATAAACGTTGCTATTGTAAGTCCTAGCGGGGGATCAGTTGGTCTGGGTTTTGCTATCCCTATAAATGCCGCGCGCAGGGTGATAGATAGCGCCTTAAATGGCAAGCCCCTTGCCTATGGCTGGATAGGCGTATCGGGGCAGGATGTCTCTCCCAGGCTTCAGAAGTACTTTGGCCTGGATGCCCCAAAGGGGGTGCTGGTTGTTGCAGTTGTACCTGGTGGGCCGGCTGACCGAGCAGGGATAAAGGAAGGCGATATCATCCTCTCCTTTGACGGCCGTCCAGTAAGGGACATACAGGATCTGGTAAAGTATGTATCTGAAACCCCTATAGGAAAAGAGGTAGTGGTAGGTATCCTGAGGCCCTCAGGGCAGGTCGATGTATATGTGAAGGTTGCCAAGCATGGTGAAGGGTTTGTGGATATAAGGGGATCTAAAGGCTATAAGCAGGTGAATACGCACAAGACTTCTTCTGGCACTGTGGAGGTAAAGGGAATGGTGCTGGCCGAATCCGGCGGCAGGGTAGTTGTGGTGGATGTTAAACCCGATTCCCTGGCGGAGTTTGCGGGTATACAGAAGGGAGATGTCATTTTAAGGATTAATGATAGAAGAGTAGAATCTATAGAAGATGTACGGGCCATCCCGAAGGATGAACTAGAAGGAAACGTCCTGATAAAGACAAACCGTGGCTTTTTTGTGATATTGTCGAGATGAAGATAGCAATCGCTCAATTAAATCCCTGCGTCGGAGATATAGAAGGCAATTCGAGACTTGCCCTTTCGGCTGTTGAAGCAGCAGAGAAAAACAAGGCCTCTCTGTTGATTTTTCCTGAGATGTTTCTTACTGGCTATCCACCTGAAGATTTACTGTTTCGCAGGTCCTTCCTGATGAAAAGTGCAGCTGCCTTAAAGAAATTTTCCAGGGCCATAAAGGACAAGAAGGTGGCGGTAGTAATGGGGCTTCCCTGGCAGGGAGAGGGTGGCCTGTATAATTCTGCAGTATTTATCAGAGATGGCAAAGTGCTTGATGTGTATTTTAAGAGCCTTCTACCTAATTATGGGGTATTTGATGAGAAGCGATATTTTATAGAAGGAGATAAAAAGTGTGTATGGTGGCTTGGAGATATGCGCTTTGCCCCTACGATATGCGAGGACTTATGGGATCCTGATTCCGGGATAGTAGCGAGTCTAAGAGGGGAATCCCTTGACTTTGTAATCAATCTTTCGGCCTCCCCTTTCCATATGGGTAAGATGAGACAGCGTCTGAATGTTTTAAAAAAGGCCTCAAGGCGGCTTGGTGCGCCTGTGATCTATGTCAATCTCATCGGAGGGCAGGACGAACTCGTCTTCGATGGAGGATCTATGGTTGTCTCCTCTTCAGGGCTGATATCGTTTGTTCCGCAGTTTAAAGAAGGCTTATTCTATACCTCAATCCCTCTACCTAAGAAGAACATTGTACCGCATTTTCTTCGGAAGGAAGAAGAGGCATTCCACGCACTGGTTATGGGGGTCAGAGACTATACACGTAAAAACGGATTTTCCAAGGTGATAGTGGGCTTAAGCGGTGGAATAGATTCTGCGCTTACCGCGGCCATAGCCGTAGAGGCCCTGGGAAAGGAAAGGGTCGTTGGGGTCTCTATGCCATCTAAGTTTAATTCTCAAGAAACCCAGGATGATGTGCGTAGATTGTCAGAGAATCTGGGTATCGATTGCCACTGGATTCCCATAGAAGACATCTTTGCCAAATTTCTTGCGGCATTGCATCCACTGTTTAAAGAGACTGACTTCGATAAGACAGAAGAGAATATTCAGGCCAGGATAAGAGGGACTATATTGATGGCGATTTCGAATAAGTTCGGTTGGCTTGTCCTGACGACAGGGAACAAGAGTGAGATGAGCGTTGGTTATGCGACGCTATACGGCGATATGGCTGGTGGCTTTGGAGTACTCAAGGACGTACCCAAGACACTGGTCTGGAGACTGGCCAGGTTCTATAACAGATTAAAGAAGAGGCAGGTCATCCCCAATAGCATTATCCGGCGTCCACCATCGGCTGAATTGCGCTTTGAGCAGAGGGACGAAGATGCACTGGGTTCATATTCAGTTTTAGATAGGATAATAGATATGTACGTTGAGAAACACCGTCCTATAGACGAGATAATCTCGGCTGGGATAGACGCAGACTATGTCCGCAGGGTAGTCAGGATGATAGACAGGGCCGAATATAAGCGCAGGCAAGCCCCGCCAGGGGTTAAGATAACGCCCCTGGCCTTTGGGAGGGACTGGCGTATGCCGATAACCAAGGCCCTGGATTGACAGAAATAAAATATTATTGCCTTGCTATATCTGGATTGATATAATTGCATTCCAGCCTGAATATATAGAGGGATGTTGTAACCAGTTAGGAGGGCGAGATGTGTAAGATAATATCCGTAAAGGGTCGTGAGGTATTGGATTCCAGGGGAAATCCAACGGTTGCAGTGGATGTATATGTAGAGGGTGGCGTGAGGGGAAGTGCGATGGTCCCTTCAGGCGCATCTACGGGCAAGTTTGAGGCGCTTGAATTGCGAGACGGCGATAAGTCTAGGTACAGGGGCAAAGGTGTATTGAAAGCGGTCAAAAATGTAAACGAGCACATTGCCCCGCGTCTTGAAGGCCTTGAGGTTACGGACCAGGCCAACATAGACAGAATTATGCTCGAGCTGGACGGTACCAAGAATAAGTCGGCCCTTGGTGCCAATGCCATACTCGGAGTATCGATGGCTGTCGCCAGGGCTGCGGCAAACACGCTTGAGATGGAGTTGTTTAGGTACCTGGGAGGGACAAATTCGGTTGTACTGCCCGTGCCTATGATGAATATATTAAACGGTGGCGTCCATGCCGATAATAATGTCGATTTCCAGGAATATATGATATTGCCTGCGGGAATGCCTTCTTTTAGCGAGGCTATGCGATGCGGATCTGAGGTCTATTGGGCCTTAAAGGCTGTCTTGCACGAGAAGGGGCTCTCCACGGGAGTAGGTGATGAGGGCGGTTTTGCTCCGGACCTTTCAGACAATGAGGAACCACTGAAATTGATAATAGAGGCAATTGAAAAGGCAGGCTATGAACCTGGCAAGGATGTATTTATCGCCCTTGACCCTGCCTCTTCTGAATTCTATCAGGACGGAAAGTATTATCTCGAGTCAGGGAAGAAACAAATGAGCTATCAGGATATGGTGGAGTACTACGAGTCACTTGTGAGCAAGTATCCTATTGTAAGCATAGAAGATGGTCTGGCTGAGGAGGACTGGGAGGGATGGCAGTTCTTCTGTAACAGGTTAGGCAATAGGATCAGACTCGTAGGAGACGACCTTTTGGTGACAAATCCTGAGAGGATAGCAAAGGGTATCGAACTGAAGGCGATGAATGCCGTATTGATAAAGCTCAATCAGATAGGTTCGGTTTCAGAGACCCTGAAGGCGATTGAGATGACCCAGAACGCCAGCTTTGCAGCGGTTATATCCCACAGATCTGGTGAGACCTGTGATACCTTTATAGCCGACCTTGCGGTGGCGACAAACGCTGGCCTGATAAAGACCGGTGCCCCGTGCAGGTCTGAGAGGCTTGCCAAGTATAATCGGCTTTTAGAGATAGAGGCCCTGCTCGGCAAGGCGGCTGTTTATGCCGGCAAAAGCAGATTTGTTAAGTAGTTCTGGCTGAACACTATATAAACAGGAGGGATGAGTAATGGGTGTGAAGATTGGTATTAATGGATTCGGTAGGATCGGAAGGAATGTATTTAAGGTGGCCTTAAAGAAGGGTGTAGAGGTAGTGGCCATTAATGACCTTACCGATGCAAAGACACTGGCCCATCTATTGAAGTACGATTCTATTTACGGCAGATTCGACGGAACAGTCGAGGCAAAAGATGATTCCATTGTTGTCAACGGCAAGGAGATAAAGATAACTGCTGAAAGAGATCCCAAAAACATAAAATGGGCCGAGGCAGGAGTGGATATCGTAATAGAGTCCACGGGTGTCTTTCGCAAACGCGAACAGGCAGCTATGCACCTAGAGGGAGGCGCCAAAAAGGTCATCTTGACCGTTCCTGCCAAGGATAAGGTCGACAATACAGTGGTTCTGGGGGTCAATCAGGAGACGCTTTCCGCAGATCAGAAGGTCATATCGAATGCATCCTGCACTACCAACTGTCTTGCCCCCATAGCCAAGGTCCTGCATCAGAACTTTGATATAATAGAGGGGCTTATGACGACTGTGCACGCCTTTACGAATGACCAGAGGATACTGGACCTGCCCCATTCTGACCTCAGGAGGGCAAGGGCGGCCGCATTGTCTATAATCCCTACTACAACAGGTGCGGCCAAGGCGGTTGGTCTGGTCATCCCTGAATTGAACGGCAAACTTAACGGCATTGCGATGAGGGTGCCGGTTCCTACGGGATCCATAGTGGATTTGACCGTTCGTCTTGAAAAAGATGCATCTGTAGAAGAGGTGAATGCCGCAATGAAGGCCGCTGCAGAGGGTGAAATGAAGGGCATACTTGCGTATTGCGAGGATCCAATAGTGTCTTCAGATATAATCGGAGATCCCCATTCTTCTATCTTTGATTCCTTGAGTACTATGAAGATGGGCCCAGGGTTCTTTAAGGTCTTATCCTGGTATGATAACGAGTGGGGATATTCCAATAGGGTCGTTGACCTGGTAAATTATATAGTGGACAAGGGCCTTCTGTAAGGTGGGTCCTGAATAATACAGGCCGGCGTAGCTCAATTGGCAGAGCAACTGACTTGTAATCAGTGGGTTGGGGGTTCAAGTCCCTTCGCCGGCTTTTATTTTGCCCTTTTAGCGTGGGGGATATAGTGGATGCGCTCAAAAACTATATAAAAGAGGTCCAGGAATTTTCAAGGCTCCTTACGGAAGAGGAAGAGAAAGAGCTGGCCAGAAGGGTTATGCAGGGCGATCCCAAGGCCAGGGACAAGATGATTCAATCAAACCTGCGCCTGGTGGTCAGCTTGGCGAAACACTATGCCGGAATGGGCCTGCCGTTTATAGACCTGATAGCAGAAGGCAATGTGGGCCTGATGCGCGCAGTGGATAAGTTTGACCCAAATATGGGTTTTCGCTTTTCTACCTACGCTGCCTGGTGGATACGTCAGTCCATAATTCGTGCCCTAATGAAGGCATCGAGCACACTGCACATCCCCGTCCACATAAATAATCTCCTGATTAAATTGAAGGGGATCGAGGCAGAACTGGGGAACAAACTAGGCAGAGAGCCCACTGATAAAGAGATAGCCAAGGAGATGGGGATAACCGTTTCCAGGCTCAAGCAACTAAAGGTCTGGCGTGAGTCAACCACATCCCTGAATGTGTTGGTAGGAGAATCAAAGGATACTGAGTTAGGTGAGCTGGTTGATTCGATGAAAGAAGATGATGCAAAGGAAAAGATAGAGAACCGCCTCACATTTGATGCCATTATGAGTTTTATGGATAATATCTCTGAGAAAGAACGCCAGGTTTTGAATATGCGTTTTGGACTTGAAGACGGCCATCCACGTACCCTGCAGGAGATAGCGGATAAACTTGGCATAACTAGGGAAGGGGCAAGGGTCATAGAAAAACGCGCTCTGGAGAAGATACGCCAGTTCCTGGACAGAGAGGCCTCGGAGATAGACGGTCTGGAAGATCAGGAGAAATTATGAAGGATGTCATTATTGCTTTCTTATTGGGAATTATCGTCGGGATTATTTCTATTGTAGTAATAGAGCTTTCCTTTATCGACACAAACAGTGGGTCTACCTGGCCCCTGTCTAGGGCATCTAGCACGGATAAGGCTTCTAATCCTGACAGGGGATCTGTTGCAGAGAGGATAAAGGATGGGTTGTTTGCAGGGACCAGGCGGCCGAATAACAAACCTTTCCACCTTGACTTCGAGTCTGCCTCTGATCTAAAATTCTTTCAGCTTACAGATGGTCTATATGCAGAACTCTCTTCTGAACGAGTCTCTTCAGGAAGACACAGTCTATTCTTGGAGTTTCCAGAGGGCGCATCTTTTCCTGGTCTTTACTGGGAAGTCTTTAGCGATAGAAAACTTCTGGATTTCTCAGGTGCAAAGGCATTTGGCTTTGATGCCTTTAACAACAATGTAACAGACACCGCAATTGTGATAAAGATAAAGGCCAATAAGAATTATCCCAAGGATGTCTTTGAGAAGACGGTTGTCCTGGAGTCAGGGAAGTGGAATAAGATACGTATCCCTATTTCAGAGCTGGCCCAGAGATTGGATATAAGTAAGATATCCTACATAAAGATATTTATTCCCTCTCCAAAGGCCAGCTTTGAGATATTTCTGGACAACTTCGGGTTATTTAGAGGGGAGAAATATTCCCTTTACTATCCGCACAAGCGAGGGGTTTTTTTTTATCTGAACAGGCCTGGGCAGCCGAGATTAAGCCCTTCAAGGCAGGGATAGTTAATCCCATCCGCAAGATAATCCCCAATCGCGGCTACATAACCAAGACTGTTGAATATAAACCTGCCTATACCGTTTATACGGCCCGTAATGAGGTGGAGTCATTCCAGCTGCTATTTTTTGATGTGCGAAAGGATTTAAAGGTACGGGTGGGTCTAAGATTTGATAAAAATGCGCCCTTTCGCACCAAGATATTTGAAGAACGGTTTGTGAAGACAAAACGGCCATATTATGCGGTGATACACGTTGGGCTCTGGCCAGATCCCTTGGTGCCAGTGGATGCAGGCGATTATATATCCCTCTCAAAGGGGATGATATACGCATTGTGGCTAGACCTATACACACCGCCAGGCACCCCCCCAGGCGACTATAAGGCGAGTTTAATAATAGAGGACGATAGCGGCCATCAACTCTATTCCTTCCCAGTAGAGATAAAGGTATGGGATTTTGACCTGCCTGTGCGGCCTTCCTTGACGACAGCGTTCGATGTATACAGTCAATTTTTCCCGTTATTTTTTACGCGAAAGAAGGGCGAGCCGTATAACCTATGGAAGTCAAGGCTTGAGAAAGTGGAATTCTCTCTATATGAACTTATGCTCGAATATAAGATGTCCCCTATGTTGAAGATAGACCCCAAGCAACAGGGTTTCCCTGAAATAATGGAACATTTTATAGAAAAGGGCTTAAACGGCTTTGCCTTTGGCAAATACGGCGGCAGTTATGGCAACAATTGGCCTAAAGACAAGGATGCCCTTATGAAATTGATACCTCTCTATCGAGACTATGCTACTATATTGAGGAACAATAACCTACTCGATATTGCCTACCTCTATACCTGGGATGAGGGCAAGATAGGCGATCCTAGGGTCAAAGAGGTTACGAAGATGATACATAGCGCTGATAGGGAGTTGAGGAATATGGTCTGCTATCATGGATTCTGGGATCCGGAGGCCGTGCCAGGCTGGGGGGATGACATAGATATCTGGTGTTTTCAGATAGGCAGCTATAATGAAGTTGGCCTCAGGAAACTGCGTGGGCTGGGTATGGATATATGGCTATATGTCTCTGGTCCAGATGGTATTACGCCAAACCTTGTTATAGACTCTATGGGGATAGAGCACAGGATTATTCCCTGGATGCTTTATAACAAAGACATCTCGGGCTTCCTTTACTGGGCGGTTAATTTCTGGCAGGGGGGGAACCCCTGGGAGAACACATTTAATACACCCTGGCAGCAGAACGGCAATGGCCTGTTATTCTATCCATTTGGAGACAGGATAATCCCGACCATAAGGGCGGCGATGTTCAGGGATGGGATGGACGATTACGAGTACCTGAAGGCCTTGGGCCAGATTCCTGATGAGAGACTCGGTCTCAAGGAGAGGCAGGAAAAGAGGCGCCTTCTTGATATGGATGTGCTATGTCCTTCTTTTAAACGTTACTCTCATGATCCGGAACAGTTATTGCAGCGCAGGCAGCAGATAGGGGAGTTTCTGGATAGATTCTATAGTGGAGAAATGGAACAGGGAGGGGGAAATTGAGATTGTTACGCTATCTTTCATTGGGTATATTTATCCTGACTCTAACCCTCTCTACGGTCCTTCCCAAGATAAGGATAGCCAGTTCCCTGGATGTGTTTTTTGATAAATCAGGACGGCTATATAAAAATTTTACATCTTGGTCTAAACAATTTGGCAGTGACGATAGGATTATCATAGCCTGGCGAGACGAGGATCTCTTTACGAAAAAAGGCCTTGAGAGGATTCGTTATGTTACGCAGGCCCTTGAGAAAATGGACTTTATAGAGAAAGTCCAGAGTCTATCTAATCTGAGCGATATATGGGGCCAGGGAGAAGATTTCTATGCCGAGCCATTGCTTGAAGGTAACCTTGATGAAAAAGATATAGAGTGGATAAAATACAGAGTAAAGAGAAATCCCCTGTTTCTGAAGAATATCGTTTCTGAAGATCTCAAATCCACTTCAGTGGTGGTATTTATAGGCAAAGGAGATTCTGAGAGGCGCAAACAGGCGATAGAGAGGATAATCAAGGCAGCGGATTCGCTTCTTAAAGGTGTTGAACATCACGTCAGCGGTTCAGCGGTCGTGGACTACTATTATACAGAGTATATGAAGCAGGACCTGGCAAAGTTTCTTCCCATCGCCCTTGCTCTTATATTTTTGCTTTTATTGGTACTATTCAGGAGCATTGCCGGAACATTCTTCCCATTTGTCCTTATCATTGTTAATCTTATATGGACAATGGCGGTTATGTATTTCCTGGGCTTTGATATGGATAACGTTACTACAATTATCCCTCCGATTATGCTGGCCATAAGTATAGCCGACAGCGTCCACTTCATAGCTACCCTACGTGTCTATCTGGCAAGGGGAATTGCCCTGCTTGAGGCGATACAGCTTACTATGAGGCAATTGTTCCTGCCTTGTCTGATGACCAGCCTTACCACTGCGGTTGGCTTTTTGTCCTTGCTGGTCAGCAAGATAGAGCCGATCAAGCATATGGGCCTTGTATCGAGCATAGGAGTCGTTCTAGCGTTTGTATTTACCTTTACATTTCTGCCGGGCCTTATCCTGTGGTTTCCGTATCTGTTAAAGGGGTTAAACAAGACCAGAGATTCTGCCGACGGACAGGTATATCAGGGATTTACCCGCCTGGCAAGGTTAGTTATCTCCAACTATCGCATTATCCTCGTGCTGTTTTTCCTGATTACGGCCGCTTCGCTGTTCTATGCCCGCAGGGTAACTGTTGAGACAATAATGATGAATTATTTTAAACAGGATACAGATGTCTATAAGGCCACGCGGTTCATCCAGGATAATTTTGGAGGTGTTCAGTTTATCAATATCTCTATCCACAGCAACAAAAAAGGTGTTATGAAAGATCCGGATGTCCTGAATAGAATGGACGAGCTAAAGACAAAGTTGGCGCGTTATAAAAAGGTGGATAAAGTCATTACTCCTGCAGATTACATTAAGCTGATGAATAGGGCAATGCACAACGATGACGATGCCTATTTCAAGGTCCCATCCAGCCGCGCAATGATAGAGCAATACCTCTTGCTTTACGATATAGACGACTTGAAGGACTACATAGACAGGAAGTGGCAGTGGGCGAATATTGTAGTAAGGACCAGTGAAAGCAGCAGCCTTAAGCTGACAGAGCAGGCCAAGCAGATTAAGACCATAGCAAGTAAGTTGTTCCCGGAATTCAAGGTAGAGCTCGTCGGCAGGTCCCTTCTTGAGGCAGAGACGAATCAATTGGTCAGTATTGGCCAGGTCAGGAGCCTTAGTCTTGCGATGGTGATGATATTTGCGATGATACTGATAGTCTTTAAATCTGTGCGTATTGGTCTATTGAGCCTGGCCCCTAATCTTGTGCCCTTGATAATGAACTTTGGGATAATGGGGTTGTTAGGCATATATCTGGATAGCTCTACCTCTATAATCTCGGCAGTGGGAATTGGCATTATCGTTGATGATACGATACACTTCCTGCACTCATTTGTCAAAAACAACCTCAAATACGATAGGGAGAAGGCCATTATTGAGGCAATGCAGGACAAGGGCCCGGCCATCGTATTCACTTCAGTGATACTCTTTATTGGATTTGGAATAGTCTCTCTTTCTAACTTTAGTCCAACCTCTGATTTTGGTTTCCTATCGGCCCTCCTGATGCTCAACGCACTACTGGCGGACCTATTTTTCCTGCCGTCCTTGCTTATGATATTTGGCAGGAAGATCAGATGAATAAGGAGAGGAAGATAAATCCGAAATCCTTTGCTTCGGGTTTGTTAGTTGCTTTTTTCTGTAACTATTATATAATTTTAGTATAGATGCAGGGGGGATGATGTTAGCTAGATGATAGGAATTTAAGGAGTTGCATTTGATTAAGCGTTTTTTAAATATATTTTTAATCGCTACATTAATTCTAGGGCAGCTAGCCCCTGCCTGGGCATATACCCCGCAATCTTTTTCTAAGAATTATCCTGTTGTTGGACTTGAGGTTAGTGGCAATTCCTATAGTCTTTTCGCAGATAGGCAGGCCTTATCTGGTCAGTATTCATTCTCTCCCCAGGAGTTATTTCAGGTCTTTGAGACCTTTCTTAGGCTCCCCCCAGCTCTTTTGGGTGTCAATCTATCTCCTGGTTATCCTACCTTGCCCAATGAACTATTAAACACACTGGTAGGGAGGGTCCTTCTTCAGATGGATCTTATGTTTAAGTCTGACCTGGAGAGGTCCCTGTTGAGGCACCTGGTGGCCTCGGATATAGACAGGATAGAGGACTTTCCCTATTTCTGGATAGAGCCCAGGAGGGCGGTCATTGGCAGGGATAAAGACGGCAGGGCCTTTGTTAAGGACATAAGGATAAGCGTCAAGGTAAAGACCAAAGATAAGAAGGCCAGGGAATTATATCGTCAAGTTTGTAAGGAGATGGAGGATTATATCTATTCTTCAAAAGACTATAGGCCTCTTATCCTTTTGTTTGAATTATTTGCCCTAGCAGATTATCTCAAGCGCGATCTGGCAAGTGGCTCGGATTCGAATAAAGGCAAGAAAGATAGGGCCCGCAGGAATAGGGGCAAGATAATAAAAGGAATAGAGGTGGTCCCAGATTACATATACAGCCCGCAGTTGTTTTTCTCCGTATACGATATCAAGCGCGACTATGCCAGGCGATTTTTCTCCTCTTATAACACCAGCTTTAGAGGCAGGAAGGTTTTAGTTAGTTTCGGTGGGGTAAAGTTCAAGAAGATGTTCAGGTTTGTAAGAAAGGCCAGTTTCCCTGAAGGACTGGTTAGTATAATCAAGGACTTTCCGATAAGGCTTACATCTAAGCGACCAGATTTCTCTCCTATTCCAAAAGATATCAGGCCCTCTGTGGAAGAGGCCCTTTCAGGGATATCCAGGGAAAGATACTGGCAGCTGCTCGAATTCGATGACGGCGGGCTAACTGGGCAGTGGCAGGGACTATTCTATTTGCCTTCCAGAAATCTGGCAGTCCACTTAAAAGGCGAAAGGGGACGCCATGGGGCCAGGATAGAGAGGAAAGAAGGAGAGATTGTTTCCTTTAAGAAGATGGCAGACCTGGCCTTGATTTCTTCGCTTACGAAAGAGGATCGATTTTCTATATTTCATTCTGTGGCTAGGACAGAGGCAGACGTCTTTTCCAGAAAGGGGGTTATCACTGACCTGGATGCGATATTTTTCCCATTTGACTTCGATACATCAATGGAAGAGGAGACAGTCCTCTTTGAGGATTTTATTATAGCAAGGCCTACCAATGGAAGGGAATATTTCTATGCCCTTAATATCCTCTACAAGGATATCTGTATTCGCCTGGGAATTTCTCCCCGAAAAAAGGACTACGCCCGCGCATTCTTTGGCAAGGCCTACCCGTATTCGCAGGATGATAAATTCGGATTGGAATACGCGAATATGGTGTACAGTGAATATCAGGTAGTGTTGGGGCCCTATGACGGTAAAGATGACCAGAAAAAAAGCAATGGCCTGTTTTATAGAGTGAGAAAGGGCATAAATAGGATAAATGCGTTTTTATTAGAGCACCTTGGAGTAGTGCTGATGATTGGCCTGCCCTTTATTTTTAAACCCCTGGCTATGCCTATCTTCCTTTTAGGAATTAAATCAAAAAAACTGCGAAAGCTAAAGGCCAGAAAAAAGAAAAAGGCGAGTAAAGGCCTCGAAGAGCAAGGGCAGGATTTGCTAGAGTCTATACTTAAAGGTGCTAGACCTGAAAACGAGTCCATGGATAGGCTTTCCATTGATAGGACTATCCCCAGGACAATGCATATAAAAAGGTCATATTCCCCACATGACTTTCTCAGCGTAAAAGGTCTGGCACATTTAAAATCTATGCTTAGATCCGTGAAGGACTTATCAGACGATATATCTCTGTGGTACTCAAGCGGCCTACTAGACAGAGATGGGATTGCAAGGCATTTTGGGGAGAAGGCATTTAAGGATTCTGAATTTTTTAGCCTGTATTCATCTAGAGTATTGCTGCCGATTCTTCAATTTACAGTAACATCTTCTAATGTATCCCAGATGGAAAAAACTGCCGTAGCAAAGTCAGTCCTAATAACGATTTCTTCTTTTG
>WGAY01000015.1 GCA_015494585.1 Candidatus Omnitrophota bacterium
GTTCGATATTTGCCTTAGTGTATAATAATGCGGACATATATTATTGGATGCTTAATCCCCAATTATGCAATAGGGATTTGTGATATAATGGAAGCCATTGTGGGACAATAGGAAAAGCTAAAAATAAGAATTCACCATGTGGTTAAACTAAAAACTCAAAAGTCAAAACTAAAAACCACAACTTAAAGCTCAAAAGTGTGTTTAACATGGGACATAGAGAAAGCGGAGTTAAGGGAGGCAAAATCGGAGTGCAAGAATTGGCAGCTCAGCTGACGATGAAGAGAAGAGAAAGAAAGGATAAAATAAAAAGATTTATGTTTTAAGATGTGGATTTGACTTTTGAGATTTTAGATTTGAGTTTTATTCGGATGAGGAAATAGAGGGTTGCTTAACAAAGCGATGGAAGATGAAGGGTTCTAATGTATAATCCGGGTTAATCTAAATTCTGTATTCTAGGGTACTTGGCTGGAGTAGTTTGTCCCAGAAATCGTCATTATTTTAAATTTTCCTGTAACAAATCATGGGGGTTGTGCGTATTGTCTAATAGGAGGATGTATGGAAGCAAGGAATGAGCGAGACGAAGAGTTAGTAGCAATGGCCAAAAACGGAGATAGAGGTGCGTTTGAGATGTTGTATGAGCGCTATAAAAACAGGGTTTACGGGTTTTCCTTGCGGATGCTAAGGGTGCGGGCGGATGCAGAAGAGGTTGTGGCAGAGACGTTTTTGTCGGTTTTTGAAAACATATACAGGTTTGATGAGAAGATGTCGTTTCCATCATGGCTATTTACCATTGCCCGCAACAAGTGCCTTGATACCATTCGCAAGAGAAAGAAATTTGTATTGTTTAGCATATTTTCCAGTAACAAAGAAGATAAGGGTATAGAAGAGACGATAGCCGGGGAAAATAAGGGGGCGGATGAAAATATGGATGAGGCAGAGATAGCCGAAGCGGTTAGAGCTGCCCTGTCGTTGCTCCCGTTTGAGCAGAGGACAGCGATTGTCTTGAGAGAATACGAGAGGATGTCCTATAAGGAGATAGCCGATACGATGGACTGTTCTATCAATAAGGTAAAGATATTGTTGTTCAGGGCGCGTGAGGCATTATCAAGACACTTAGGCCCTGTTTTGAAGGAGATGGGAATATGAAGAAGGAGATGGATGCTATGAAAAAGAAGAAGAGGAATATATGGGTAGAGATGATAGAAGGAGTGATTTTGATTCTGTTGTTGGTAGTATTTGTGCTCATCTTGGACAGACGCATAAACGGAAGAGTGATAACATGTGGGAAGGTAAAGGATATAATAGGTGAGCCATGGCATTATAATAACAATGACAATGATATAGTATATCTTGGTCCATGTCCTCTTCATAGAAATATAGTTCCTATTAATTCCCAGAATTCTATAAATGATAGTGATGCCGAAAAGGAGATGGGAATATGATTACCAAGAAAGAGAAGATGCTCATACAGGCCTATGTTGATGGTGAGCTTTCGCCTGACGAGGCAAAGAGGATAGATGAGAGGATAAAGTCGGATAAGGAGTATATGCAATATTATAATCAGATTATGAGTATTGGCCGCGCGGTTAGGATGGATAGAGGAGAGGGTTTGTCCCCTGATGCGGATATCCGCATAAAGGGGGCGGTTTTATCCCGGCCGAATAAGGAGGTAGGCGCTATGAAAGGCAAGAAGAGAAACAGATGGGCAGTGGCCGGGGGACTGGTTGTGGTGGTATTGGTGGCGTTTATGTGGGTGGGGAGGTTGTATGTGCAAAGGGGGCTGCAGGCCTCTTTAAGAGAGTCTGTTGACTCTTTGCGATTGGAGAATGGGAAGTTAAAAGATGCAATACAATTTCAGCCCTATTATGCAACTAAAGAACTTATTTCCACTTCTTCCCGGAGTCCTATTGTTTCCGTGCAAAAAGGTGCTAATATCCAAGTTAGCCCTAACGTCATTTATATGTATTCTTCCTCTGATCGTTCAGTAGGCTCGATTTCCTTAAGCGTGGGGGGATCTATGGCTTTTGAAGGCGTTTCTATGTCTTCCCCCATCTATCAGTCTCAGCAGGAGTTTAATAGAGAATCTTACGATTATGTTGCCCCGAATGACTTTCTCTCTGCAAAGGACAATCCGCTTTCCACGTTTTCCATTGATGTGGATACTGCGTCCTATTCCAACATCCGCAGGTTCTTAAACAACAGCCAGCTCCCGCCAGAGGGAAGTGTGCGCCTTGAGGAGATGATAAACTATTTTACCTATGATTATCCCCAGCCTAAAGGCGATGAGCCATTTTCTATTACCATAAAAGGCGGAGATTGCCCATGGAAGGATGGCCATAAATTGGTGATGATAGGGCTCAAAGGCAAGGTCCCTGCGCCAGAGGAGATCCCTGAGAGCAATATCGTGTTCTTGATAGATGTATCTGGCTCTATGGATTCACCTGATAAACTGCCGCTTCTAAAGAAGGCATTGAAGATGATGGTTAACCGTCTCAGTGAAAAAGAGCATGTTGCAATCGTTGTCTATGCTGGCTCATCTGGCCTTGTCCTTGATTCAACCGATGGGACGCAGAAGTATAAGATATTAAGCGCGATAGATAACCTGAGTGCTGGCGGATCAACCAATGGCGCTGAAGGGATAAAACTTGCCTATCAGGTTGCCCAGAGCCATTACATAAAGGGTGGAAATAATCGGGTTATACTTGCGACAGATGGAGACTTTAATGTTGGCGTTAGCAGTGAATCAGGCCTTGTGAGGCTGATTGAAAAGGAGAGGCAGAAGGGGATATTCCTTACAGTGCTTGGGTTTGGCACTGGAAACCTGCAGGATTCAAAGATGGAAAAATTGGCGGACAAGGGCAATGGCTCATACCATTACATAGACTCAGAAGATGAGGCCTATAAGGTCCTGGTGAAGGAGCTTGGCTCAACCTTATTTACGATTGCAAAGGATGTCAAGATACAGGTTGAGTTCAACCCTGCAAAGGTAAAGTCGTATAGGCTTATAGGGTATGAAAACAGGCTGCTTAATAAGGAGGACTTCAATAACGATAAGAAAGATGCTGGCGAGATTGGCGCAGGCCATACGGTTACTGCGCTCTATGAGATAGTGCCTGCTGGCTCTGATGATGAGACAACCTCAAAGGTTGACCCGCTTAAATACCAGAAGACAGAGATAGTCAATAGCGATGAGGTGATGACAGTAAAGCTGCGCTATAAAGAACCAGATGGCGATAAGAGCAAGTTGATAGTCAAGACAGTCAAGGAAGACGTGTTTAAATACGATAACGACCCTGACCTTAACTTTGCTGCTGCAGTTGCAGAGTTTGGTATGATATTGAGGAACTCACCTTACAAGGAGGATGCCACCTATGAGAATGTGATAGAGCTTGCAAAGAAGGGTATAAAGACAGATGTAAGCGACAAGGACGAGAGAGAGGAGTTTATAGATCTGGTGAAAAAGGCAAAAAAGTTAGACAACAGGAAGCATTACGAGGAAGGAGAGGGAATATCGTTTAAAGGAGACCAGAAGAAAGATTAAGGCCAATGAGGTGGCTTTACATATATAGCAGCTGTCCGGATGGATGCCTCCCCCATCCGGACAGCTCCTTCCTTTTATAAAACCGACCTACTATTATATTGAGATTTAAACCCCGAAGAATATAATGCTCCAGTATTGCTTGATTTAACCTTTGAAATTTGTGTATAATATCATTTCAAAGACTTTTTGCACAATTTGAATTTTTGAAGGGAGGTTGCGATGCGCAATATCAGTATATCCATAGTTGGTGTGATTTCTATACTATGTATTTTTTCTATGAACAGCTTTGCAACTGTATATAAGTTAGAAACAGGAGTGATTACTGGTATAGAGCCCCAGAATCTCACCGGAAACTGGAATGTTATCTATAATGGCGGGGGAGAGTTGGGGGCTACTACTGGCTGGTCGGTCTTCCCTGGCTGGATGGCAAGTTTAAGCCTTGATACATTCCATAAAATTGCTGGAAATTACTCTTTTAAGATGCATATGAAAGTGAATAACCCAAACTGGCGCTGGGGGGCAGCGGCTAGTAATTATGCAAGTGTAAGTTCTGGCAAATATGTTATAAGTGGATTCTTTTACAAGGATTATTCTATCACTGGCGGTATGTATCTTGATTTAAATGACCTGGCTGTGTATGATACGAGTAATAATAGTGTTAGTGACAATATTATGGTGGACAGAGTTGCCGCTGGCTGGCAGTTCATCTATGGGGTGTTTGATTTCGATGGCCCAAGGACTTTACATATAAGAGTGGTAAGAGATTCGGCATTTAGCGCTGGCGAGGATTTTTATTTTGACGACATAGCCGTTACGCCTCTGAGCGAATTCCATGCGCCCTTACATCCGTCTAATTCAGTTGTCCCTGAACCTGTTAGCGGGGGGTTATTTTTGTTAGGGCTTGCTGGGATTATTTTCAAGAAAAAATAAATAAAATCCCTTGACAGTGTGTTTCTTTTTTTAATATAATACGCATCTATCGTATTACTAATGATATTTTTGGAGGCATAGATGAACAAGACTTTTATGAAGAGAAAAGAGGATGTTGAAAGAAAGTGGTATCTTGTAGATGCCAAAGGAAAGACCCTTGGCAGACTTGCCACCAGAATAGCAACTATCTTGAGGGGCAAACATAAACCGGACTGGACACCGCACATAGATTGCGGAGATTATGTCATTGTGATTAATGCAAAGGATGTGGTTGTTACCGGCAGGAAGGCAGAGCAAAAGGTGTATCAAAGGTATTCTGGATACTCGGATGGTTTAAAAGAAACCGTGTTTAAGGATATGATAAAGAAAAACCCGAACCATATAATTCGCCATGCAGTCTGGGGAATGCTTCCGAAGGGGAGGCTTGGCAGGGCGATGTTTAAGAAGTTGAAGGTCTTTTCTGGGCCAGAGCATGACCATGTTGCCCAGAAACCAGAGGTTTTAGAGGTGTAATATGGCAGTAGCAGAAAAGAATGTATATCATGCAGTTGGCAAGAGGAAGACCGCTATTGCAAGGGTGTTCCTTACTCAGGGAAGTGGCAGGATAAAGGTAAATGGCAAGGATTATACAGAGTATTTTCCAATAGAGGCATTGCAGATAACCGTTAAGCAGCCATTGGCTTTGTTGAATAAGGAAAGAGATTTTGATATAAAGGCAAATATTCAAGGCGGAGGCGTGAAGGGACAGGCCGAGGCCTTGAGATTGGGGATCTCTCGGGCGCTGGTGTCCTTTGACGAGACGTTAAGGCCCGCGCTTAGGGAGGCAGGATTCCTTACGCGCGACTCTCGTGTAAAAGAGAGGAAGAAATACGGACAGAGGGGCGCGCGCCGTAAGTTCCAGTGGGTCAAGAGATAAAAATTGTAAAAAATTTCTTGACTTTGTTTGCTGGATATCTATAATTAAAACTTGTCTCTATAAAAATGTTCTTTTGATTTCCTAAGAGAGATTTTATGTTCTCTGACAATTCGGTCAGAAAATCTCCGTCAGAAATGAGAGAGATTTGAGCCAGAAGAATACCAAGTCTTTTGGAGGGTTTGATCCTGGCTCAGAGTGAACGCTGGCGGCGTGGATAAGGCATGCAAGTCGAGCGATCCTGTCTGAGGCTTGCCTTGGGCAGGATAGCGGCAAAAGGGTGAGTAA